>NZ_JADARC010000094.1:0-7980 GCF_016464245.1 Marinobacter sp. bablab_jr003 | reverse complement strand
TCTGGTTGTGAAAGAGCATGCAGGTTAGACTCGGACATGGCGTATCATTCCTCTGTTGGTTGTGATCTTGGCGGTGATCAACCAACAGGATACGCCACCCCTTCAGCCTGCTTCCATACACCAGAAATCACCATAACTCGTATTTTCCTGATAGTCGTAATCTCAAGAAGATCCAGGCCAGCCAAGAAAATTCTGGGGCAACTAATACCTCAGAAAATGGCAGGGCGTCTGATACTCCTTTGTTCGCAGACTTCGCTGACCAGTGGTTCCTCGAATCCAAAATCCAGTGGCGGAACTCCCACACTCGCAATGTGGAATCCATCCTGGCCAGCTCTCTCAAGCCAGCCTTCAAGGATAAACGGGTAGGCGAGATTTCCAAGCCGGATATTCTGGCCGCTCGTAACAAGATGGCTCGGCGGAAAGGAAGAGGGGCCAGTGGCTTGATGGCGCCCAAAACCATCAACAGCCACATGACCATTTTGCGGATGATTCTAACGGAGGCGGCTGAGCGGTTTGACTTCACGAATCCCTATCTGAACATAAAACCGCTCAAGCAGCAGAGGGTACACATCGAGCCTTTCTCCCTGAATGAGGTAGAAAAGATTCTCGAAACGGTCAGAGAGGATTACCACAACTATTACCTGGTGCGTTTTTACACCGGCATGCGAACGGGGGAGGTTGATGGCCTCAAGTGGGAGTACGTGGATTTCGAAAAGCGGGAAATCCTGGTACGTGAAACACTTATCCACGGCCAAACCGAGTACACAAAAACGGACGGCTCACAAAGGGAAATTCCAATGTTTGGTCCCGTGTATCAGGCACTCAAATCCCAGTACGAGGCAACGGGCAAGCTCAGCAAGTTCGTATTCTGTAACCGGCTGGGAGAGCCGCTGGACCACAATAACGTGACCAAGCGTGTTTGGTACCCTTTGTTGGAACACCTCAAGCTGAAGAAACGCAGACCCTACCAGACCCGGCATACAGCGGCGACGCTACTCCTCGCGTCGGGTGAAAACCCGGAATGGGTCGCCCGCACTCTGGGCCATTCCTCAACGGAAATGCTGTTTAAAGTGTATTCCCGCTATATCCCGAACCTGACTCGCATGGATGGCAGCGCCTTTGAGCGCCTGATTCAGAGTCGGGTCATCGAAAACGATAAGGAGGTGGGTGATGAAACTGAATGATCTGCGCCCATTGATGCAGGAAACTTTTAAAGGCACCTACCGACTGACGGGGCGTGTTGCCTGTTTTGACGATGAAGGCATTCCGTATCTGAAACTTCGGTTGAGCAGCTGTGCCAGTGACATCGTGGTGCTGGCGGTAATTGGTTCTATATTGATTCCAGAGCACTTGGGCCACATGGATCTGGTCGTGGTCAAAGGGCAGGTGTGCGTGGGTGCGGAGGAAAGTGAGATCCTGCTGACCGATATCCGCCGCCCGTTGCAGGCAGACGTTGCCAGCTTGCCTGCACTGCAGACTTTGCCACGGACGTTCTGTCCGAGACCGGAGGCACTGGATCAGCTGGTGGCTGCGGTTCGGTCTTTGCAGTCAGCCACGTTACAGATGTTCATTAAGCGAGTATTGGAGCGCCGTGACAGGCTTGAAGTCTTTCTGAAAGCTCCGGCGAGCAGGAATTACCATCATAATGAACCTGGCGGGCTGCTGGCTCATTCCTTGGACGTGGCGAAGAACGTAGTGGTCATGACGAAGACCAATGAGCCAGACATGCCTCGAGAACTTCAGGAGCTCGGTTTCGTTGCTGGTTTGTTGCACGATATTGGCAAGACCTACACTTACGATACGTGGGGTAAGCCGACGGCAACCGCGAGGTTGTGCGACCACGCCGACATGACTTTGGAAGCCTGCGCCTACGGTCTGGCTTATCTTGACAAGGTAGACCCTGATGCGGCTCTCGCACTCAGGCACATTTGGACCTGTGCCTCGCCCGGCGCACGTTACGGTGTCAGCCCTGCGATGACGCTTGCCCGCTACGTTCGGGACGCCGATGCCCAGAGTGCCATGGCTGACAATCAGCGGAAGGCCTATCGAAAGCGCCAGTCAATCGGTTTTGGGCGGCTCGGAAACAACACATATTGGCGGCCATCGATAGAAGCTCATGGATGAGGCTGATGGAAACTACAGTGAGGGGTGTGAGCACATGGCGGCCACACCCCTTTTTCATTAGATGGTGTGTGAGGAAAGCAGCTAGGCAGTGAAGCAGGCATTTACCCGGCAACGGTGCTAAGGTCAGAAAAAATATCGCGTCCAGAGCGAAGGAAATGCTGAAAATATACTACCTCCATGGCTTCGCCAGCCGCTTCGATACCACCAGCGACAAACTTAAAGCGCTCGCGAAGCTTGGCCCTGTCTATGGTCACGACATCGATTACACTCAAGCCTCGGAAGACGTCATTGAAGATAGCCTGGACAAACTGATGCAAGTGAACCCGGACCTTCTGGTTGGGACCTCGATGGGGGGATGGTTGGCGGGTATTCTGGGTGCCGAATCCGGCATTCCGTTTGTCGCCATCAACCCGGTGACGGATCCCGGTCACACTCTCAAGCCCTGGATAGGGCAGGGTGTTGATCATCAGGGGCACGCCTATCAACTGACGGACGAAGTGGTTTCAAGCTACTATCCCTTCACTCCCTATGGCAGCGGGCTTGTGTTGCTGGATCAGGGGGATGAACTGCTTCCGTGGAGCGACACCGTCAGGACGCTTGGGGATTATTTTCCGGTTCATAGTTTTGAGGGCGGCAGCCATCGGTTTGAGCACACGGAAGAAGCGTTGAAGCTGATTCGGGAACATGTGAAGGATTGAAACCGAAAACCCGGACTGGATGAACGGACGGACCGAACCATGAATTACGACACTCTCAAACAGCGCCACCGTGATGAGCGAGACGGCTACCCTGCCAATCTCAGCCTGCGGGTTCATCGGTCGCTGAGCTGGTTGCAGCGAGCAGAGCAACTCGACGACCCAGACAGCCGGTTCATCTTTCTGTGGATTGCGTTCAACGCCGCCTATGCCACAGAGATCAATGAAGAATACCGGACGACAGAGAAAACGGCCTTCCGTGGTTTCTTGGAGAAGTTAGTCGATCTTGATGCCGGCAAACAGCTGGATGAGCTGACCTGGACAGAATTCCCCCGGAGTATTCGGGTACTACTCAGCAATCGTTTTGTGTTTCAGCCCTTCTGGGACCATCAGAACGGAAAGCTCAGTGAGGAAGAGTGGCAAGACCAGTTTAACCGTGCAAAAGTCGCCGCTCAGTCAGCCTTGGGCTCAGAGGATACCGCGACGGTACTGGGCATTGCGCTTAGCCGGATCTACACCCTGCGAAATCAGTTGATACATGGCGGTGCTACATGGGGCAGTAAGGTAAACCGGGAGCAGATTCGTGACTGTGTAGCCTTGATGAGCCAACTGGTTCCCGTCATTCTGACAATCATGATGGATCACCCGGAGACACTGTGGGGCGATGCCTGTTATCCGGTAGTGAAGGACTAGTGTTCGACGAGTAAATGCATGCCTTCTAGTCCGCTTCGGCCTGATCAATGTCCAAGGAACGGTAAACAACCCACACTATGAGCTCTATGCCGCACTACCTGAAAAAACTGTTCTCCCGGGCGTATCGCCGTCAGCTTGCCGCTGAAGAACGTCAGAGCGAGCTGCAGGCCCAGATTCAAGAGCATCTGGCGACACTTCCCAGATGTGAAGGACAAATACTGGTTGCCACTACCGAGAACCGGGATGAGGGCTTTTTCTGCGACGTTACGGTCCCGGCAAGAGTGTTGTTGGCCTGGGCAAGGGAAGACGCCGAGAGAATGGTGATTCAAAGCGTCAGTGCCCAAGCGGCGAGGGAGGTGCTGCCAATCTGGCTCGCCAATTCTACCTTCGACACACGCAAGGTGAGTCGGTTGCCGGACGGCCATTTCGGCCTCGTTGAAGAGCGGATTAATGACTGGGTAACCGATGGAACCGCTACGGTGTATTGCCCGGAATGCGGCCATGAAGTCCAAGACGTTGCGATCACGAAGGCAAATGAAATGAGAGCTGGCAGGGCGTATTACTGGTGGACAGACATCTGGAGCTGCTCCCGTGGTCACCTGTTACGCCAAAAAGACCAGGAAATCCGGTTTATATTGAAGCCTCACCGACAAAGAGGTTGATTCGGCTCAGACTCCTCCCGCCTTCCTGGCAGCTGCACTAGTCCGAGTATAGAACACTAGGCCCAATGATGGGTTGACCCAACCGTATTGTCTCGCCAAAATGCTGTATATTCAAACAGTATCCGGTGTAAAGCATGTCCTGCATTCTGCTTGGTGACTACGAATCCGTCTCACGCCTGAATATCCCGATGTTTCTTGAACGGGTCTCGGCTGGCTTCCCATCGCCGGCGGAAGACTATGTTGAGAAAACCATTGACCTGAACGAGCTGTGTATTCAACACCCGGCTGCCACGTTTTTTGTGCGAGTGCAGGGAGAGTCTATGGTTGAGGCGGGTATCTATCCCGGCGATGTCCTGGTGGTGGATCGGTCGCTGAGAGCCAAGCACGGAGACATCATCATCGCGAGCCTGGAAAGCGAGATGACGGTCAAACAGTTGCATTTGACGCCACCGCCCGTTCGACTCCTTCCAAGGAATTCAGCGTACCGGCCCATTACCGTCGAGGGCGATATGGTGATGGAGGTGTTTGGAGTGGTCACCAACGTCATTCGGTCGCTCAAGCGGGGAGGGCAGGGATGACACCTGAATCGGGAGTATCCTTTGTCACCGTGAGACGACGGTTCGATTTTCGCAGCATCGAGGTCGGACGCTGGGTGACGCCTCAGGAGCGGGACCGGGCAGCCGGCCGGTTCTATCAGGCGCTGTGTGATTTGATGACGATCCTGCGAGGACCGGAGCCATTGATCTCCCTGAGGAGCACGCTGGGCCTGCAGTATGGCATCGGCGGCCGGCTGGGCGTGGCCGCGCACTACATTCCCGCCACCCGGCAACTGGCGCTGGCCAAGAATGCCGGTGCGGGTAGCCTGGCGCATGAATGGTTTCACGCCTTTGATCACTACATGGGTGGCAAAGCTTACCGGAATGCCGGACCGTGCGGCTTCGCTTCCAGTGCCTGGCTGAACAGCGTAAGCAGTAAACCCCACCCACTGAATGAACGGCTAGGCGCTTGCTTCCAGGCCATCATGCTGACGGAGGACGGCACAGCACCCAGCACTTTGTTCCGGGCCTCCCAGGTGGCCGATCAGCACTTGAAAACGGTTTATTACGCCAAACCGGAGGAGCTGTGCGCTCGCGCCTTTGAAGCCTTCATTGAAGACAGCCAGCCGCGTAACCGATTTCTGGTAAACGGAACCGTTCACTCTGATGAAGCCAAGGTGGGTCTGTATCCGCAGGGCGAGCATCGCCAGCGTATCAATGACGCCTTTCAGTATTACTTTGCCGCTCTCGGGGCTGCGTTGTGTCGGGAACAGGCCAAAGCCGGATGAGGAAGCCTGTGTTCGCCCTGGTGGACTGCAATAACTTCTATGCCTCCTGCGAGAAGCTGTTCCGTCCGGATCTGCGCCATACACCGGTTGTGGTGCTGTCCAACAACGACGGCTGCGTCGTCGCCCGTTCCAAAGAAGCCAAGGCGCTGGGGATCAAGATGGGCGTGCCGGTTCATCACATTAAACCGGAAATTCGCCGATACGGCATCCAGGTGTTCTCCTCCAACTACACCCTCTATGGCGACATGAGCCGGCGGGTGATGACGACTCTGGAAGCCCTGGCTCCCAAAGTGGATGTCTATTCCATCGATGAAGCCTTTCTGGACCTGACCGGCATTGACCGGGTGGTGTCCTTTGAGGACTTTGGGCGAGAGGTCAGGAACACGGTGTATCAGAACGCCGGCTTACCGGTCTGTGTGGGCATTGCTCCGACGCGAACCCTGGCCAAGCTGGCCAACCATGCCGCCAAGAAATATCCAGCCACTGGAGGCGTGGTCGATCTGACGGACCCCGACCGGCAACGGCGGCTGATGGCGCGGGTACCGGTTGAGGAGGTTTGGGGTGTCGGGCGAAAACTCAGTGCCAGGCTTCAGGCCATGGGTATTGTCACGGCGTTACAACTAGCGGATACCCATCTGGCAACGCTCAGAAAACAGTTCTCTGTGGTGTTGGAACGCACCGCCCGGGAGCTCAATGGAGTGCCCTGTGTTCCGTGGGAGGATGTGCCGGCCCCGAAGAAGCAAATCATGTGCTCGCGATCGTTTGGTCAGCCCCTTCAGAAATTGAGCGACCTGGAAGAAGCCGTGGCGCACTTTGCGACTCGCGCGACCGAGAAGCTACGCGGAGGCCAGCAGTATGCTGGGGAACTGATGGTGTTCATCCGAACCAACCCGTTCAAAACCGCAGCGCCGCAGTATTCACGCAGTGCCAGCGTGAAGCTCATCCAGCCCAGCCAGGACTCCCGGATTATTGTGCAGCAGGCTCTGAACCTGCTTAGACCGATGTATCGGGAAGGATTTGATTACGCTAAGGCCGGCGTTATGTTGGGGGAACTGGTGGGTGAGTCGGGTGTTCAGGAGGATCTCTTCCAAGCCGCGCAGGAGCAGGCGCCAGACAATGGCAGATCGGAACGCCTGATGGCGGTGATGGATACCATCAACCGGAAGTCGAGGGCGACGGTCTACATGGCCAGAGAGGCCGGGCCTGCGGCTTATGCGATGCGGCGGGGGCATTTGTCGCCGGCGTATACGACAGATTGGGCAGCTTTACCCTGGGTAAACTGACCCGTTAAGTGGAGCGAGGTAGCTGCAGTAATGCTTTTATATCGTCAGGGCTCTGTTCTTTGCCGCCATAGTGCAGTGCTGCGTGGCAGTTCGGGCATACCGGGATCAGGTCATTAATGGGATCTACTTCATACTGCTCGCCGATTTTCGAGATCGGGACAATATGATGGACGTGTATGAAGCCTTGAAAGTCCGCTCCATAGGTTTGCGCAAAATCGAAGCCGCAGATCAGACAAGCCGAGCCGTGGTGTTCGATACAAGCGGCCCTGGCTGCAGGGCTTCGTTCATAACGGTTTACAGTAACGGACCTCCGAGCGCCCTCCCAGACTGAATCGGGAACTTCTTCCGGTATCGAAGCCGTTTGTTCATCCAGCGCTAGGGCGACCACAGTGAACCCGAGCTCTTCGAGTTTTGGGACAACGGTGGCAAGACCACCGGAAAACTGCTTAGACGACAATGGCGTGCCAAATTGATAGCCGTGTGCGGCACCAACAATGGCTTTGGAGTCGTAGCTTCTCCCGCCATGAATAAGTGCAAAGGTGCGGGCTTTGCCAAAACCGTAACGCTTTAGAAACCCCTCTTGTCCCAGCTGGTCGTACTCGGCTATCGCCTCCAGGACGGCCTTGGGATCATTTAGGTCTTTCAAGCTCATGGGACGAATCCTTTCAATTAGACGTTCACCGTAATTCGCTATGCCATGATAACGCATGACTATGGAGTCAAGTTTATTTCGTTCGATCAACATTAACCCACCGCCGAATCCAATCCAAAGCACCCTCTGACGGGCTTGAATTACACACCCCGCGAACCTCGCCAACCACCCACGTCTTATTCTGATACTCCAGTGATATGGTTAAACGCTCCGGGTGGACCATCCGGTAAATGAACACTTCCCCGAGGGCGACCGGCACGTCATAGCTGCCGACGCAATGGCGCATGGTTGCCCCTTCTTCCAGAAGCTCAAGCCAGGAACCCAACGGCTCTATACCGTCGATTGGGGCGAGAGGCGGTTTGGGATAGTCGCCGTGCTCCTCAGAAAGCGGTCTTGGCGTTTCTCTTTGCGTAAACCGCTGAAGGTTGCCACCCATTCCACGTGAAGCCTGCCACCCGGACCGGAGCAAGGCTGCCACCCATCGGAGCGTAGCGACGCGGGGTTTCTCTTCTTACTCCGAAGTCTCAGTGCCCGTCAACTTTGCCTG
>NZ_JADARC010000093.1:0-9056 GCF_016464245.1 Marinobacter sp. bablab_jr003 | reverse complement strand
TCCTGAAGAGCCGTTCAAGACCAGGACGTTGATAGGTCGGGTGTGTAAGCGCTGCGAGGCGTTGAGCTAACCGATACTAATTGCTCGTGCGGCTTGACTATATAACACCCAAGACAATTGCGGATAACGCAAGAGCAAGGCAAACGCCAGCTCAAAGAAATCACCATCACGTTTTATCTCGTCCTTCCCAGTGATCATCCGTTTTGCCTGACGACCATAGCGGTCTGGAACCACCTGATCCCATCCCGAACTCAGACGTGAAACAGACAAGCGCCGATGGTAGTGTGGTTCGCCCATGTGAGAGTAGGTCATCGTCAGGCTCTTAATACCAAAACCCCCGACAGCGTTGCTGCCGGGGGTTTCTTATTTGTCTGTCCGAAATATGATCAGCCGCACAACCCGCCGCATCCGAAAAAGTTAATATTCATCAAAGACTGGCCAACCAGAACCACAAAAAGAGCCAGCAACAGAGACACTCATCAGTCCCCTTTTTCTTTTTGCTGCCCATTTGATCAAGGTAGCAGGGTGAGACTATGAGTAAAAAGCTGCACACAGTACTAGCCAGCGCCCTGATTTTGCCCTCCGCCGCAATTGCAGGCCTGGACCCTATTTCTGATGAGGAAATGTCTGAGGTTACCGGTCAGGCCTTTCTTTCTGTCGATCGAAATTACCATCCCGATCCATCAAAAAACACCGCCTACACGCGGGTGAATCTTGGTATGGATATCGAAATCCAGACCAATGTTGATGTCCTTGAAATCGGTCGCTACGAGCGAGATGGCGAAAAATCCGGTACGTCAGATGTGCTCATCGAAAACTTTGGCCTGGGTTATATCAACAACCAACAATTCTTTGATGCAAACCCTGAGGCGACCAGGCAGGTGAAGCCTGATGGCACCGCCTACGCCGAAGGCGAGATTGTTCCTTTCCACATCAGTAACCCGTTTTTTGAATTCGCCTTCGACGAAACCACGGATGAAGTGGTTGGTGTCCGGCTCGGGTTTGGCGATTCCATGGGCATTCTGTCAGGCGATATCCGCAATCTGACTGGCGATGTCAACATTGATATTAAGGCTACCGGCCAGGATCTGGAGATTGCCGAATCCAACGGGGATTTGATTGATGGGGTCTTGGTAGGATTGGCGCCACTCCTGCTTGGTAGCAATGCTATTAAAAGTAAAGCTGTGCTGGTGCATGGTGAAGGTCCGAACATTGGTGAGCCTGATCCCATTCGGGCGACTCATGCAGGCGTGCCGAACGGGGAACGGTTCACGGTAGAGGATGTTGGTGGCGGAACAATTTTCCTGATTAAGGCTGCTGGGTTGTTAGGGGGCAGTTCGCAGGTAGAAGTTGATGCGGACTGTGGTCCTCTTGGTCTCGTCTGTGGCTCTGGTGACGTCAGTTTTGTGGCCCAGGATTGTCAGGTTCTGGGCATCAATTCCTGCTTCCCTCTGACCAACTTCAAAAGCCTTCCGGTAGGTACCATTACCGAAAATGGGGACGAAAGAGTTTTATCCGGGCCTCAGAAAGGCCTGTTTTTAGCCTTTCAAACCCAGGCTGTCGAGTGGCTGGAAGATGTATCAAAAACTGATCCGCAGGTAGGAGACTTTATTCAAACCACACCTGGGGGCTTTATGAACATCCCCAACGGCGCGGTTGAATTCAGTCTCCATGATGCGCTGGAGGGAATTCCCCGTTATCGCACTGAATACATAGATCGCGGGCGAGGGTTGTTCTGATGCCTTTTCCCAGGAGCCCCGCCTTCTCCAAGGTCATCTTGTCATTCGTGATGTTCGGCCTTTCGATGTTGCCTGCTACTGCAGCCGCAGAACTCGAAAAGCTCAACGATGGCGAACTCTCTGAAATCGACGGTGCTGGCATTGGCCTGGTACTGGAAGACTTCATCTTCTCCCACGGCACGGATGCGCCGGACGTCAACGGTGAACAGGCCCGGATCTTCCGCATTGCAGGTATCCAAAGCACGGACGGCCGTGAGGTCGATATCACCGTTAACCACCTTTATATCGCCGGCTCTGGCAGTGACTACGGAACGAACCTGACTCCGGTGAATCTGGGGCGCTTGCTGAATCCGTGGCGCATTGATGTGGTCGACGGTAACGACACCGGAACCACTAACAAGGCGGTTCTCGAATTCGCCGCCCCTGCCATGGTAGACGCTGCGCAGGGTTACGATTGCCTTGGTGGTTCGGCTGCTGTTGGAAGCGGTACCTGTTCCAGCCGGCCAGCTACCCAGGACTGGCAGGGCGAGCGCGCGGATATGGGTATGCAGATGAACGTGGCCGTTGGCGATGACCGCTCTGCCAACCTGAACCTGCACGCCCGCAGTGCCGTCATTGATGGCAGTTATCTCCGGCTCTGGGGTGATGACGAACGGCGCCAGATGGCCGGTGAATTCCGTCTTAACTTTTACTCGCCGGAACTCACCATCAATGCCTGTAGCCAGGACGGCAGCAATTGTGGCTCGAATATTGTGATGTCGGACTTTGTGCTGCAACTGGCCCTCGGTAACAGGCTGCAACCTATCTACTTCGATGTCGACGGCAGCGGTAACTTCCTGCTGGAGATCGATACCATCGATGCCCCGGGCACTGGCCAGATTGCGGCCAACGGTCAGCGGGCGGGCAGCGATGCCGCCACCTGGGATTTCTATAACGACTATTACTCCAACCCGGAATTCCGCAGTAACGTTCACATCGGCGATTTCAGTGTCGGTGAAAAGAATTTCGGATCGGCACGGGTTGAAGGCATGTTGATCCAGCACCTGCAAATTCAGACAAAGGATCTGGCGCAATGAGCAGACAACCGTTTCTGAGTAGTGCAGTCGTCATGCTGGCAGGACTGTTATGCAGTCCGTTTGCCGGTGCCGAGATGGCTCCCTTGGACGATGCGGGTATGGCAGAAGTTTCCGGCCGTGGTGGCATTTACTTGTCTGGCGATATCAGCATCAACGAACTGGGTGGCCCGATCCAGAACGATTATTTCGGCCGCTGCGACGAGCAGGACAAGAAGTGCGGTGCCCGCCTTGCCTACCAGTTGAAAGAAGGTGGTGGCTGGATGGTGCTGGACGAGATTCGCGGCATGTTTGCCTTCGAGGGGCTTACCTTGCGGGTACGTTCAATCGATTCCGGTTTTGGTGGTGACGGCGAGCTGTTTAACCGTGACGTCATTGAACTGGGCCTGCCGGATACTGTGCGGTTCAACGATGTGCAGTTCAAGATTGCCGCCAGTAACACGCCCAGACCGACGGATCCCGGGTTCATGCAAACGGATATCTTCGCCGTGGAAATGCAGGGCGATGTTCTGATGCAGGGGAATCTGCTGGTGTTCCCGGAAGGGACTCCATAGGGGGAGATGATTATGGCCAAAGTGATTGGTTTACCTAAAACCTGCGCTGCCCTGATGCTGGTTGCTACCGGGGTGCCCGGCGGTGTTGCCTGGGCGGATATGCAAAGCCTGGATGACGGCGAACTGTCCCGGATTCAGGGCCAGAGCGGCATCACGCTGGAGATGGATCTGCAGCTGTCCGCAGACCGGGTGTCCTACTACGATGACGGCCGGGGGGCGCACCTTGAAGGCTTGAAGGTTGGCTCGTCCGAAAACCCCGGGCAGGGCGCTCTCCACCGGACACGTATCGATATTGGTGCTGATGCCTCGTTAAACCTGGATTACCTGGTGGAAGATCGTCGGGTCGAGTTTTCCGATATTCGCCTGGCAGGGGCGCCCGGCGTCAGTATGGGTGGGATTTTCTTTGACCATTCGCTGCAAGGCACCCTGAGTATCCGGGAGGGCGGCGGTGTTGGCGGCAGTGGCTACACCTTTGATTCGGCCTACACCATGACCGGCGGCCGGTTGGGGTATCGGACCAACGGCAACTCGGTGTTTCTCGACGACATCACCATGGATGTGGAAGCTCTGGGAATCACCCTGGAGCAGGTTGGGGACACTCTCGAACTGATCTCGGAGAATGTAACCGGTAACTGGAAAGTCGGCGCGATCCGTTTCAGTAACGATCCGCTCATCTATGGTCGCGCAACAGATGCGAGCGGGGCGCCCCTGGCCAGTTATGGGGGCCTGGAGGGCGATTACCGGATCTCGTCCCGCACAGGAATCAAGGCAGGCGGCCGTGAGGGCCAGGGCCTGAGAATCGATAATGAAACAACCATCCACAGCGCCAATTTCTTATACCTGGACGATGGCAACGCCCTGGCATTAAGGGACATAACCGGCGAGTACCAGATCCACGACTTGCGGATTGATGTCACCAATGACAATCAGGGCCGGCCAGCCTTGGGGCTCACTCTGGGTGGCCTGGAAGGGGCGCTGGCTGTGGGTTCGGTTGAAGTGGGAGCCAGTGGCCAGAGCTTTGGCTCGGTTAACCTCGCCTTCGCCTTCGAAGACCGCGCCTTCAATGGTCGAAACTATACCAACGCGGTTTATCTGCAAGGTGGTGGCCACCAGGATGCCGGCGCCCAGGGTTTGCGCCTGGCTGCCGAATGGAGCCTGTCGAATGCAGACTTAAGCTACACCGACAACGGCAATCGGGTGATTGTGAGCGGGTTGCAGTCATGGGGGCAGGGCGATTTAACGGTGAATGTCACCCGCAATGAAATTCGCAACGGTACCCGCTTCTATGATGGTTTAAGGATCGGGTTTGAAGACCTGAGTGCCGGGTACCGTATAAACGGCCTGAGGGTGGGGGATGAAAATGCCCCTCTGCAAGGGGGTACCGAACTGCTGCTGGCCCTGGGGTTCTATCCCGCCTACGAATTCGATATGGATGGGCATATCACCCTGGGCGCCGGGGGCGCTTCCGGCGAGGGGCTGACGATCAATTCCGATATCCATGTCCGCAACGGAAAAGCTGCGGTGGTTGCAGCGCCCTATGATGAGGGTGCTGGCGAGGTCCCCCAGAAAGGCCTGTGGCTGACCGAAATGACCTATGACGGCCACGTCCGTAACATGACCGTGGATGTTACCGAAGAGGGGCTCGCCATGGCCACCGAAGAAGCCTGGGGCACTATGGATGTGGGCAATGTTCGGGTTGGAACCAGCGATGATGGCGCAAGCTTCGGTCGCCTCCGGATGCAAAGCTATGAGAAAGACAGCAGTGCGCTGATACGACCCGGCGGCGCCGGTGATGTCTGTGTGGGTGGCAGTGGAAGTTCTGCGGCGGCCTGTGGGGCTTCAGGTGGCACCTGGGAGACTCGGGGCGACGAGGGCGTTTCAATCGCGATGGCAAAGGTACTGGCACCGGCTGCAAGTGACGATAAGAAGAATGCCTTGTTGTGGGAAACCAATCGCAGCGTGGACGGGCAGGGCCGGCCGGTCAACGGATCTGGCACTGCAATACTGCTGAATGATATTCATACCAGCGACGGCGGTGATTTCGACGGCGATGGCCAGGACGACAATACCTACGGTATCCGAACCGATCTTGCAGTTGATGTGTATCCAACCCGGGTCATCCGGACGGTTGACGGTGTTAAGCGGGTTGAGAACCCTCTCGGGTTCGCCGTGCAGGCACAAAGCAGCTTCAAGGAGCTGTCCATCAACAATATCGATATGATCCACCCGGTGGGCGGCGCGCAGACGGCGGTATACGGTGCTGTGTTACAGAACGTGGATATTCGGGCAAACCTGACCGCAACGCCTATCCCCTGATGACCATCCGGCATGAGAAAAGGGCAGCCCGGGCGCTGTCCTTTTGTTTTTTCGGCCGTCCTGTTGTTTAATCCGGGGCTGATTCTTTGCACCCCTGGAACCGGTTTCATGAAATCCAACACCTTGTTGTCACTGCTGAGCGATCGCGCCGTTCATTCCGGAGAGTCCCTGGCGAAAACCCTGGGGGTATCCCGCACGGCTGTCTGGAAGCAGCTCCGTAAAATCATGGATGAAGGCGTAGAGATAAAAACTATCCGGGGGCAGGGCTATCAGCTGGTCACACCGGTAGACCTGCTGGATCGTGGGCAGGTGTTGGCGGGTTTACCCGGCGAGCTGTTGTCCGGTATCAGCCTGGAGGTATTACCGGAAGTGGGTTCCACCAATGCCGAGGTGGCGCAGCGTTTATCCGGCGCCGGAGGGGCTATACCGGTGGTCATTGCCGATTGCCAGACTGCGGGGCGCGGTCGCCGGGGGCGTAACTGGGCAAGCCCGAAAGGGCAGAATCTGTATCTGAGTATGGGGCTGACCCTGCAGGGTGGGTTCGCCGCGCTCGAAGGTTTGAGCCTGGTCTTGGGCGTAGCCGTGGCCCGGGCTTTGGAGGCTATGGGTGCCGAAGGTGTTGGCCTGAAGTGGCCGAACGACCTGTTTGCCGATGGCAGGAAGTTTGCCGGTATCCTTGTGGAGATCCAGGGGGAATTACAGGAAGGTGTCGTCCAGGTCATCGCTGGTATTGGCATCAATGTGCATATGACCCGGGCGGAAGAGGTCGATCAGCCATGGATCAGCCTGGCTGAGCGCTGGCCGGATATAGCCTGGGCGAGGAATGCCCTGGCGGCAAATGTTATCAGGGAGATCCTGGGTACCGTTGATACGTTCGAGCGACAGGGCTTTGCAGCGTTCAGGAGTGCTTGGCAGCGAAGGGACATATTCTGCGGGCAGGAGCTGGTCAGCCGTGGTGGCGAGGTTGCCGGAACCGGCGCCGGTATCGATGACGGCGGTAACTATCTGTTGAAAACCGACGCTGGGGTGGTGTCGGTTCGAGCGGGCGATATCAGCCTTCGGGTGCAGCCATGATGTTGTTGGTCGACTCCGGTAATACCCGGATAAAGTGGCGTTTGGTTCAGGGTGCTCAGGTGAGGGCCGAGGGTGCAGCGATGCTGGACGAGAAGGCGCCTTTTGCAGGCCTGGTGCAATTCGGTCATGACATTACCCGGGTTGCCGTGTCTTCTGTCGCATCCGAGCAGAATTGCCGGGAGCTGGAGCAGGCGCTGTCCCGCATTACCCGTGCGCCGGTAACGTTTTATTGGTCTGAATCATCCCGTCAGGGGTTGGTGAACTCCTATCAGGATGTCCGGAAAATGGGCGCCGATCGCTGGCACGGAATGGTGGGCGCCTGGTCGCGTTATCCCGGCGGGTTTGCAGTTGTTGACGCGGGGAGTGCGGTTACCGTGGATTACGTGGCCGAAAGCGGTGCCCACATCGGGGGCTATATACTGCCAGGGCTGAGAATGATGCGCCGAAGCCTGAAGCTGGATGCCGCACGTATCGGGTTCGAACACGACGACCAGGTCAATACCCTGCCCGGTCGCTCAACCGGGGAGTGTGCCAACCATGGGTTGGCGTGGCTGACCCTCGGGGTTATCGAGCGTATTAATGCTGACGCCGGGGTCCACAATTTACGCCGCGTCTTGCTTACTGGCGGCGATGCTCAAAGATTTGTTGATCTCGGCTTGCAGGCCGAGGTTCGTCCGGGCCTGGTGTTTGAGGGCCTTCAGGCCGTAGCACAGGATGGGAAGGGCGAATGAAGTGGATTGCGTTCTTTCTCCTGGCCGTCAACCTGTTGGTGTGGTGGTTGCCGCAGTGGCAGGGTATCGGGGGAACTGATCCTTCGTCCGGAGGAGCCTTGCCCCGAGTGACCAGCCTGAAAACATCAGAGCCCGTTGTACCTGTGCCGGGGCCTGGCGTGGAAACCCTGTGCGTGCGTGCGGGGTGGTTTGACAGCGACGCCGAAGCGAGGGCGGCGGGAGAGGCCGCGGGGCTGGACTACGTCGTCGAAGAACAGGAGGTGGAACTTGCTCCACTGAACTGGGTCTTGATACCCCCTCAGCCGGAACAAGCTGCTATGGATCAGTTCCGGGCTTTGTCGGCCCGGGGGGTCGAATCCTATGTGGTGGCGTCCGGAGAGTACCGGAATGCCATATCCCTGGGGCTTTTTGAGTCTCGGGAAGCTGCTGAAACGGTACTGGCAGAAAAAAAACGGGATAATCTTAATGTAGTACTGGCCAAGTTCCCCCGTAATCGTATAGGATACGCCCTCGTTTTTGATGTTGAATCTGACCGGGAAACCGAGACGGTTCAAGCGGTTGAAGCGGAAATCGGCAAAAACTTCGAGTTTGTTGAAAGTGGTACCTGCAAAGGTGTTGCAACGCCGAAAAAAAATCCGTAGTATACCGCCCTCGCTGACGAGGCGAATGTGAGCTGGCGTAGCTCAGTTGGTAGAGCAGCTGACTTGTAATCAGCAGGTCGGGGGTTCGATTCCGTCCGCCAGCTCCACTTTAAGGTTTTAGCGGATTCGCGACAGCGAATTTGTACGGGAGGGGTTCCCGAGTGGCCAAAGGGATCAGACTGTAAATCTGACGCGAAAGCTTCGCTGGTTCGAATCCAGCCCCCTCCACCACTTATTGCTCGCGGGCATCGTATAGTGGCTATTACCTCAGCCTTCCAAGCTGATGACGCGGGTTCGATTCCCGCTGCCCGCTCCAATTTGGTTTTAATGCTCATGTAGCTCAGTCGGTAGAGCACATCCTTGGTAAGGATGAGGTCACCGGTTCAATTCCGGTCATGAGCTCCACTTTTTTTTCCGGTCAACGTTACGATCCTGGTTGATTAGGGGGATTGGTCGAATGTCTAAAGCAAAATTTGAGCGTAACAAGCCGCACGTAAATGTGGGCACCATTGGTCATGTTGACCATGGTAAGACCACTCTGACAGCCGCCCTGACTCGTGTATGTCACGAAGTATGGGGCACAGGCGAGAGCCGTGCTTTCGATCAGATCGATAACGCACCGGAAGAGCGTGCGCGTGGTATCACCATCGCGACCTCCCACGTTGAGTACGATTCTCCAACCCGTCACTACGCTCACGTAGACTGCCCGGGCCACGCTGATTATGTTAAGAACATGATCACGGGTGCTGCCCAGATGGACGGCGCTATCCTGGTTTGCTCCGCAGCTGACGGCCCCATGCCGCAGACTCGTGAGCACATCCTGCTGTCCCGTCAGGTAGGTGTACCGTTCATCGTTGTGTTCCTGAACAAAGCGGACATGGTAGACGATGAAGAGCTGCTTGAGCTGGTAGAAATGGAAGTTCGTGAC
>NZ_JADARC010000092.1:0-280 GCF_016464245.1 Marinobacter sp. bablab_jr003 | reverse complement strand
ATGAGCAGAGATTGAGCGTCAATCTGGGCATACGATTCTATCGTGAATCCTTCCCAGAACAGGGCAAGAGGATTAGCATTCATAGGGACGGCGGTGAGTCGGTCAGGTTTGTTGTTTTGGCGAACTCAAAACTAACCGGTTGCGTATTCCGGCGAACGTGAACGCCCATTCTGGCTGAACGTGAACACCCTTTTTCTTAACGCATCACCCACCGAGGTTTGTACCCCGGGTGTTCACGTTCAGTCAATTTCCTGAAGTCGTTTTCTCATCGACTCTCCCT
>NZ_JADARC010000091.1:0-22965 GCF_016464245.1 Marinobacter sp. bablab_jr003 | reverse complement strand
GTCACCCTTGAGGGCGGCTAGGGCAACTTTGGACTTGAACGATGGGCTGTATTGCTTGCGTTTCTTGCTCATGATTCTCCTCCTTGTGGAGATGATGAATCAGAGCTTAGGCACCTGTCCAAATTTCGGGGTCCACTTCACTGGTGGGTGGAACCATTAACAAGAACGGTTCCCTGACGTTCCGGGCTACGAGGGTCGGTGCGGACACCGTTCTGGCACAGATCATCAGAATGGTGGAATCGGCCCAGGCTGATAAACCCCCGATTCAGGCGCTGGCCGACAAGATAGCGGGAATTTTCGTTCCCATTGTGATTGTGCTCGCGATTCTGACGTTCATCACCTGGTTCAGCTTCGGGCCCGAGCCGGCCCTGTCCTTTGCCTTCGTCACGACGGTCAGCGTACTGCTGATTGCCTGTCCCTGCGCGATGGGACTGGCTACGCCAACAGCCATTATGGTCGGAACCGGTAAGGGCGCCGAAATGGGCGTGCTGTTCCGCAAAGGCGCGGCCCTGGAGACACTGTCTCGGATGGACACCATCGTCCTCGATAAAACCGGCACCCTGACTCGGGGCCAGCCTGAGCTGACAGATTTCATACTGGTGGAAGGCCGCGAGGATGAGGTCCTGGCCTGGGTTGCGGCTGTGGAGACCGAAAGTGAACATCCCATCGGGGAAGCCATCGTCAAGGGCGCAAGGGATCGGGGCCTCACGTTACCCGCGATCAGTGAATTCCAGGCGGAGCCGGGCTACGGCATCCAGGCACAGGTGGCCGGACGCCGGATCAATGTGGGCGCGGACCGTTATATGCGCCGCCTCGGTATCGACCTGGCCAGCGTCGCCGACGATGCGGTGTCACTTGCTGAAAAAGCCAAATCCCCGCTGTATGTTGCCGTCGACGGACGCCTCGCCGCGCTGATTGCCGTGGCCGATCCGCTCAAGAACGGCTCGGTGGAAGCGATTGCTGCGCTCAAGTCATCAGGGCTCAGCGTGGCCATGCTCACCGGTGACAACCGCGCCACCGCCGAGGCGATTGCGCGGCAAGCCGGCATCGAACGGGTGCTTGCGGAGGTATTGCCGGACCAGAAAGCGTCCGAAGTGAAGCGCCTGCAAGAGGAAGGTGCCCGGGTTGCTTTTGTGGGTGACGGTATCAATGACGCACCGGCCCTGGCGCAAGCCGATGTGGGTATCGCCATCGGCACCGGTACCGACATTGCCATTGAGGCCGGCGACGTGGTTCTGATGCGCGGCGACCTCCGAGGCATCGTGGATGCCGCAGCGCTCTCCCAGCGCACCCGCAAAACGATCCTCGGCAATTTTGTCTGGGCCTACGGATACAATCTGGCACTGATCCCCGTGGCCGCAGGTGTTCTATTCCCGTTTACCGGTTACCTGCTCAATCCCATGCTGGCTGCGGGTGCTATGAGCCTTTCCAGTGTATTTGTGGTGACCAATTCCCTCCGGCTGGGCCGGTTCAAATCCAATAGCGGAGACTCTGCGGCTAGCAATATCAGCGAAAGCGGAGCCGCACAGGCCAGCGTCTCGTAAGAGGCCTGGCACACAGAATCAGGAGATTGACATGATGACAAATGAGGCATGCATGTTTGGAATGGCGGGAATGGGGTTGATATCCCTTTTGCTCATCGTCGCCCTGGTACTTGGCGTCGCAGCCCTCGGCAAGTACCTGTTTTCGAAAAACAGGGACGATTCTGGACGCGCGAGTAAGAACGCCAGAGGAGATTATGACTACCACCCTGAAGCATGAATTTCATCGGGTACCCATGGCAAGCATGGGAGTTAGACCGAACGCAAAAGCAAAAATAGTCGGGGTTATGCTCTTGCTGGCTGCACTGGCTGCGATCTATTGGGTCATGCTGGAGACCGGAGCATTGACCACCGTGACCAACAAGGCGGCCTTGTCGGAATGGATTGACCAACTGGGGTATTGGGGGCCGGTGGGTATCATTGGCCTGATGATCACGGCCATTGTCCTGAGCCCGATCCCCAGCGCCCCGATCGCCATGGTTGCCGGTGCAGTCTATGGATCGCTTTGGGGAACAGTCATCGTGGTTATCGGTGCTGAGGCCGGCGCACTGATCGCTTTCGCCATTGCTCGATCCTTGGGGTACGACGTTATCCATCGCTGGAAGCGACTACGTCCGGTATTGAATTGGCTTGGCAAGGAACGCTCTCAGGGCGCATTGATGCTTGTCATTTTTACATCAAGGTTGGTGCCTTTTATCTCCTTCGATGGGGTCAGCTATGCAGCGGGCTTGACACCACTCGCGTTCTGGCGCTTCGTGGTCGCAACGCTGGCCGGTGTTATTCCGACAGCGTATTTGATCACTGCGTTTGGTGGCTTGCTCATGGCCTCTGAGTCCGGGGTGGTGACGGTGCTTCTGATTCTGGTCAGTGGCATTACCCTGTTACCGATTGTTGCCAAGCTGCTCATGGCTCGCCGAAGGCACCAGAAAGCGTCCGAACTTGCATGATAGAGGTTGGGTTGAAGGCGCCTTGGCAAATACTCATCCCGCACAGCAGGACAGCTGTTTCACGTCTTTGGTGAAGGTTTGCGCGCAGAGCTTGAGGCCTTCCACCATGGTCAGATAAGGAAACAGTTCATCGCCGATGTCCTGCACGGTCATCCGTGACCGAAGTGCAATGACTGCCGTCTGGATCAGTTCACCGGCTCCCCCGGCTACCGCCTGCACCCCCAGCAAGCGTCCCGAATCGCGCTCGGCCACCATCTTAATAAAGCCATGGGTGTCGAAATTCACCAGCGCTCGCGGCACGTTTTCCAGATCCAGCAGACGGGTGTCCACATTGTAGCCCTGCTTGAGCGCTTCGGCCTCTGTCAGGCCAACTGTGGCGACCTGAGGGTCGGTAAACATCACCCCCGGCATGGCGCTGAGATCCAGGGTGGCCTCGCCTCCCGTCATGTTGACCGCAGCCCGGCTGCCCCCGGCAGCGGCGACGTAGACAAACTGCGGCTGATCGGTGCAGTCACCGGCGGCATAGACACCGGGGACCGTGGTTTGCAGTTGCCCATCCACCTGAATCGCGCCACGGGAGGTTTCCACACCGATGCCCGCCAGGTTCAGGTTTTCGGTATTGGGTATCCGGCCGGTCGCCACCAGCAGTTGATCAGCTCGTAAGGTACCGGCATTGGTCTCTATAACGAATTCATTGTCGGTATAGTCCACACGGCTGGCCTGGGTCTGCTTGAGCACCTCGATGCCCTCGCGCCTGAACGCCGCCTCTATGGCCTCACCGATGGCGGGTTCTTCATCGGATAGCAGGCGGCTGCGGGCCAACACGGTGACCTTGCTATCCAGCCGGGCGAACGCCTGGGCCAATTCCAGGGCAACAAAACCGGCGCCGATCACGATCAGCCGTTCAGGCACAGTAATTAATGCCAACGCACTGGTGGAGGTGAGATAAGGCGTCTCAGCCAGCCCCGGTATCGACGGCTCTGCGGGACGGGCGCCAGTGCCAATAAAGGCGCGATCGAAATGGACGTTCTGTTCGCCGCCCTCGTTCAACTGGACCACCAGGTTATTGGCATCGACAAACCGGGCTTCACCGTTCAGGACCGTGATTGCCGTCTGGTCGCGCAGAATCCCTTCGTACTTGGCGTCGCGCAGTTCCTCGACACGCGTCTGCTGTTGCTGAAGCAGTTTCGCCCGGTCCACCTTCGGTATCTGGGCGCTGACGCCCCCGTCAAATGGGCTCTCCGTGCGCAGATGCGCGATATGGGCGGCACGACTCATGATTTTCGACGGCACGCAGCCGGTATTCACGCAGGTACCACCAATAATGCCGCGCTCGATCAGGGTGATGCGGGCACCGCGCTCCGCGGCCTTCAGGGCAGCCGCCATGGCTGCGCCGCCGCTACCAATCACAGCGATATGCAGGTTATTGTCACTATTCATTCCGAGTTCCTTGTATTACTGGGGCATTGTCACGGCAGGCGCCGAGTCGCGTGTAACAGAGGGCGCCTGGAGTCCTTTATTACAACTCACTTACTGTCCGTTTCCAGGGATTTCAGGGTGGAGGGATAGCCGACATCGCCCGTTGCCTGGGTTAAGGCTTCCACCGATGTTCGTGTGTCGTCAAAGGTAATCACGGCTTCTCGATCCGGATAGCTCACGTCGACTTGTGAAACACCGTCCACCTTGTTCAAGGCCAGCTTGATGGTAATGGGGCATGCGGAACAGGTCATCCCCGGAACTGAAAGCGTCACTGTCTGCATGGCGGCCCACGAGGGCATGCTGAGCAGGGCGAAAAGCAACGTCATGGCAAAGCGCATTTTCATGGGACAATCTCCTTTCAATAAAACAGAGGAAGGGCATAGGGAAACAACAGGGCGACCAGTATCAGTGCCGTTACTGCCCAAAAGATCACCTTATAAGTCGTTCGCACCCGTGGTACGGCACACACTTCACCGGGTTGACACTGTTCCACTGGCCGGAAGATTCGACGCCAGGCGAAGAACATGGCCACCAATGCAACGCCGATGAAAATCGGGCGGTAAGGTTCAAGAGCCGTGAGGTTGCCCATCCAGGCACCGGAGACACCCAGCGCGACAAGTACCAGCGGTCCGAGACAGCAGGCCGAAGCCAAAAGGCCCGCAATACCTCCCGCAGCCAAGGGGGACACGCCCCGATTTGGAATTCGGCATAACGCTGACACCTTTCATGGTTTCATTCGATGAGATAAGATTACTTCCGTAGTCAGCTACGGAGTCAAGGGGTATGCCGGATAAAGCGAATTCATTGACCATCGGTGGCCTGGCTAAGGCTGCCAACGTCCATGTCGAGACAATCCGCTATTACCAGCGGCGACGTCTAGTACCGGAGCCGGAACGTCCTCCAGGTGGTATTAGGCGCTATGGTCCAGCTGATATCGAGCGGTTAATGTTCGTGAAAACGGCTCAGCAGCTGGGCTTCAGTCTTGTCGAAATCAGTGACCTGCTACAACTTGAAGATGGCGCTCACTGCCAGGAGGCCAGCGCTCTGGCCGAGCACAAGTTGCGGGACGTGCGTGAGAAAATCGACCAACTGGGGAGAATCGAGAAGGTACTGGGCGAGATGGTTGAGCAGTGCCATGCCCATCCGTACAATATTACCTGCCCATTGATTGCATCATTGCATGAGGGGGCAGTGGGGGGGAACGATCAACGTGAAAGAACATGATTTTCACTCGACTGAGGGCTCGAGGGAGAGCGGATGTTTTATCCCCGGATAGTCCCCACACCCAAGCTTCTGAGGAACTTATGTGCGCCGCCAACATCTTACTCTGGTAGCCGAATTGGCGGATACAGTGATGGAGCGTGTCTGTTTGCACTTCCGCCAATGTAGGTTAAAGTGGGCGACTATCTTCCCACGCGGAAGATGTTTTAGCTGTTCTGTAATCAGGATATCAGTGCGATGACCACACGGCTTATGGGACTGGCAGTACTACTGCTCGTGGCTCTTCTCCCCGTTGCACAGGGAGTTGCCGCGACCTCTTTTGAAGCGGAACCCATGGCCGAGGCTTGTGTCATGTTGCCAGACACCCAGGTGATGCATGACTGCGCCGGGCTCAATGCCGAGGGCAGCTGCAGTAGCCCGTGTTCAACGTCCCATGTCGGGAAATCTGCAATTAGAGACTCGGTAGTGCTGTTATCTTCCCCCTGCCCGAAAGGCTATTCTTCTCATTCCGGCCGTGTACTTTCTGGCCCAGACCCTTTTCCTCCCAAGTATTCAACAGTGTCCTGAACCTTTGATTACCAGAGGCTTTCGCTTCGAGTGCCTGTCGTTTGGCCTTGCGCGGTAGACCACCACGTAGGCAGCTTTGCTGGTGATTTTATCGACTGATGAATACATGAAAACGGGAACGTATCTGTGATGTCATTCTATCTGGAATACCTGGTGCGCGGCATGACCGTGCTCTGCCATAAGCTTTCGGGTTTCAGCGGGACGCCAGGGCTGCTGTACAAGGATTCGAGCGGACAATGGCGGGGCCAGACTGGTGTGCCCAGCCAGGAAGCGCTCGGCAGGATGCTGGGAGTCACGGAGTAATGGATCAGTTGCCCTCATTACTCATTGCCGGCCAGATCATGATGGCGGTTATGGCAGGTCTACTGCTGAACCTGACGCCCTGCGTGCTGCCCGCGATCCCCATCAAGGTCCGGACCATCCTGCGGGAGGCGGGCGGCCAGAGGTCCCATCGGGTGCTGGCCGCGTTGGCATTCACGGCCGGAACACTCACCTTTTTCCTGACGCTGGGCGGCCTGACCGCACTGCTGCAGTGGAACTGGGGCACGTTGTTCCAGTCAACGCTATTCGTGGCCGTCCTGGTTGCGTTGATGGTCGGGTTTGCGGTGATTACCTGGCTCGATCTGCCCATCCCCGTCCCGACATTCGCCGCCTCGGCGCATGGCCGGCGTTACTTTGAAGCCTATGTATCCGGGCTGTTGAGTGCGATCCTGGCCGCGCCCTGCGCAGGCCCTTTCCTGGGGGGCGTACTGGCCTTTGCCGTTACCCAGCCGGCGCCGGTCATCATGGGGATATTCGGCAGTATCGGGCTGGGGCTGTCGTTGCCCTATGCGGTACTGATGCTCAGGCCCGAGTGGCTGAGTCGTTTGCCCAAGGCGGGCCCCTGGACCGTAGCCATTCGTGAAGTGCTCGCGCTGATATTGCTGGCCGCCGCCGTCTTTTTCAGCGCGAGCCTGGTGCCCAAAGCGGTATACCCCTGGCTGTGGTGGGCCTGGCTGGCGCTGGTGCTGGTCTGGGGTCTCCGTCGTTTCGTTCAGGGGAGCGGTGCCGTTCGCGTGATCACTGCAACGGCGACAGGCCTTGCCCTTGCGGTGACAGTGGTATTCGCATCTCCGTTGGGCAGCGGCGAAGACGAACTTGTCTGGCAGCCCTACTCCGCAGAACTCCTGGCGGACACAAAAGCCCGGGACACACCGTATTTGCTGGAGTTCACTGCCGATTGGTGCATCAACTGCAAGGTCCTGGAGCGCACCGTGTATAAAGAGCCCGCTGTGGCTGAAGCCGTAGCGCGGGCCGGCATGGTGCCGATTCAGGTTGATGTGACAGCAAGCGATCCCGAAAAAGACGCATTGTTAACCGCAACGGGAGGGCAGGCTTTACCTTTTGCGGCGATTTTTGACGCTGACGGCACCGTTGTCGCCCGTTTCACTGGGCTATTTGATACCGACAGCCTGGTCGAGGCGATCAACCGCACCGAGAACTCACAACGCTAGCTACTGGAGATGAACCATGACAACCCGAACCAAAGTATTGCTGACCGGCGTAGCGGTTTTTCTGATCGCGATCGCGGCGTTCACGTTGATCGGTACCAATTCCGGAAACGCTCCTGGCTCGGCCCAGACCGAACGAGCCAATTCCGACCCCCAGGCACCAGTTGCCCGCACGGGGTTGGCAGATTCTTCCGATAAGGTCCGCCTCAATCTTGCGGAAGGCGGCAAAGCCCTGATAGGGGAGACCGGTGAAATTATTCTGACACTGGACATTGAATCGGGCTGGCACGTGAACGCCAACCCGGCCTCCATGGAGTTCCTGATTCCCACCGTCGCCAGTTCTTCGGTCAACGGTCAGTCGCTTGACATCCCGACCCAGTACCCCCGCGGCAGGGTCAGTGACATCACACTGGGTGACACCGCCCTGGAGGTGTACGACGACGGTGCGAGTATCCGGCTGCTGCCAGACGAAAAACAGACCGCCGCGCTGAAAGAGGCAGGCAAGCTAGACATGACGGTACGGGTACAGGCCTGCAGTGACGAGGGCGTTTGCCTGGCACCAGCTGACCTGCCCGTTGCGCTGAATCTGGACGATATCAAGCCACAATAAACCGGGACTCCCTTCGGAAAACAACTCAAATGGAGAATGGCTGTGAACAGTGTATTCAGAATTGCTGATTGCCATGGTTGCCCAGGTCAGCACCAATGCCATGGCCCATTCCATGGAAGATGTGGAGGCCTCGTTGAACGAGAAAGAGCGGTATGCCCAGTTTGTGGATCAGCCGGCCCCTGAATTTGATCTTACAGGCGTTGATGGCAATACCCTTGCCCTTGCCGACTTAAACGGCAAAACCGTTGTGCTTAACTTTCTCTACACGCGCTGTACCGAGGCCTGCCCTTTGCATATGAACCTGATCCGGCAGTTGCAAACCGGGGTTGAAGAAGAAGGGCTGAGTGAAGAGGTGGTGTTCATCACCATTGCCACGGACCGGGAAGATGTTGCCGGGACCCGGGACAACATGCGCGCGTATGGCGACAATTTCGACCTGAACCCCGATAATTGGCACTTTCTGTACCGGGGCGAAGGTGAACCGCCCGGGTTGACGTCGGAGCTCGCCAAAGCCTACGGCGTTCAGTTCAGGGATACGGGCGAGGGGGTACAGGTCCATGGTGTGGTAACCCACGTGATTGACCCGGAAGGGCAGATGCGGGCCCGGTTCCATGGATTGAAATTCAAGCCTGAGCATCTGGTGACCTACCTGACGGCCATTGCCAAAGGCCCCAACGCGGCAGCCGGTGATGGGTTCTGGGGCCGGCTGCATGGGCGCATTGAAGCGTTGCTACAGAGCGAGTAACGCGTGGGGCGCCATGCGGGCAGCAAACCGACCACTTTAATCAGGAGAAATGTCTAATGAGTCACCAGCGCATATCCGCCGCCCGTGGAATCGCCGTAGTCCTTTTCGCGCTTGCTATTTCCATAGCCGCTCCAGTTATGGCTGCAGGGAAAGTTCCGAAGTCCGTGGGGCCCCAGGGGTTCCTGATCTGGGAGTCCCCTCGCACTCTGCCCGAGCTGGCTTTTGAGGACGAAGACGGCAGGCCGCTGACACTGGCTGACTTTAAGGGTAAGGCGATATTGCTCAATATCTGGGCGACCTGGTGCCTGCCTTGCCGTGAGGAAATGCCGACGCTGGACTCACTTCAGGCTCAACTGGGCGGCGAGCAATTTGAAGTGGTCGCGCTGTCCGTTGACCACTCAGGCATCAGCGTTGTTGAAAAATTCTACCGGAAAACCGGCATCCAACATCTACGCCAGTATATTGATCCGTCGACACTGGCGACCTCAACACTGGGCATAGAAGGTGTTCCTACAACGCTGCTGATTGATCACGACGGTCGCGAAATTGGCCGTCTGGTCGGTGCCGCGGAATGGGACAGCCCGGCCATGGTGGATTTGATGACCCGCACCATTGAAGGGGTTCCGGACTGACTGGATTTACGCAATTGAAAAGGCAGGTGCGTAATGCTTCAAGCTACTACTGCATGCTTCCTTCGCTGAGCCCTTCGAGAACCCCGCAGGCCTCAATTTCCCGATCATCGTTACAACTCGCTCGCAGCGACACAAGTTGTTTCTCCAGTACCTGCAGATCGGTTATCTGAGACCGTACTTGAGCGATGTGATCATCAAGCAAGGTGTTGATGGCCCTGCAAGGCTGATGGGGCGCGCCCTGATAACGCTGTAACTCGTGAATTTCAGCGAGTGACAGCTCGAGTATTCTGCAGCGCCGGATGAAGGCCAGTCGCTCAACATGCCGTTCAGTGTAAATACGGTAGCCGTTGTCCTGACGATCCGGCGGCGGTAACAAGCCCTCTCGCTCATAGAAACGGATGGTCTGGGTGTCGACCCCTACGGACCGTGCCAACTGACCAATGCGCATCGGGTTTCTCCTCAACAGATGGTATCTGCTTTATTGACCTTATAGTGGCTATATGGTTTTAAATCATAATCCGACAATACTCAAGTGGAGCCGTATCATGAGTAAACCCTGTGAAGACGCCTGTGGCTGCGAAGCAACACCCGCCGAGGGTAATGCCGGGTCGGGGGCCTCTGAAGCGTCCGGCAACTGGATCAGTGTGTATACCGTACCGAAGATGGATTGTCCTTCGGAGGAACGGATGATTCGACTGGCCCTGAACGGTTTTGAAGACATTCGCGGGCTGTCCTTCGACCTGTCTGATCGGCGGTTGAAGGTTGTGCACGATGGCGAGGCTGAGCCTATCACCGCGAAGCTGGCGACCCTCGGGCTGGGAGCTTCGCTTCAGGAAACGGCCGCTGCCGACCCTGAATCAATCAAGGCGCTCGGGGGTACGGCTATCTCGGCCGAGCAGGAGTCGGGCACCCTGCGTTGGTTGCTCGGTATCAATGCTGTCCTGTTTGTGGTGGAAATGACGGCCGGCCTGATCGCGCACTCCACCGGTTTGATTGCAGAATCCCTGGACAATTTTGCCGACGCGGCCGTGTATGGGCTCGCCCTGTATGCGGTTGGGCACAGCGTGAAAATGCAGGTGCGTGCGGCGCATCTTGCGGGCGTACTCCAACTGATACTGGCTGTGGGCGTACTTGCAGAGGTGGTGAGGCGCTTTGTCTTCGGCAGTGAGCCTGAGTCGCTGGTAATGATGGGGATTGCGTTCATCGCATTGATCGCCAATACCACCTGTCTGCTGCTGATATCCAAACATCGGGAGGGCGGTGCCCACATGAAGGCGAGCTGGATATTCTCAGCCAACGATGTGGTGATCAATCTGGGGGTCATTACCGCTGGCGCCCTGGTCGCGTGGACTGGCTCCAATTACCCGGACCTGATCATCGGCAGCATTGCGGGGATTATCGTACTCAACGGTGCCAGGCGCATCCTGGCGCTTAAGGGTTAAATAATGTCCATCGTTGCCAAAAAACACTTGCCGTATGGCCTGCTGGCGATTTCGGGCCTGATTGCGGCGTCTGATCAGGTTGTAAAATGGCTGGTCCAGCAGTCAATGGCGTATGGCGAGTCGATTCCGGTGACCCCGTTCTTTAACTGGGTGCATGTCTGGAACACCGGCGCCGCATTCAGCCTGTTTGCCGATGGCGGAGGTTGGCAGCGATACTTTCTTATCACAGTCGCGGTAGTTGTCTCGATTGTACTGATCGGGCTGATTGTTCAGTGCCGCCGCAGGGGAGAAGCCATCGCGTACAGCCTTATTCTTGGCGGTGCCATGGGCAACCTGATTGACCGTATATTTCGTGGCTATGTTGTGGATTCCTTTGATGTCTATTGGCAATCCTGGCACTGGCCAGCCTTTAACCTTGCCGATATCGCCATTGTGCTGGGCACCGTGCTTTTCCTCTATGTCAGTTTCATACCCGAAAAATCGGGCACGAACGTCGAGCTCGATGGATCAGGCTAAAAAACATCTGACAAACGCCTTGACCTTAAAGTTGACTTTAAGGATACCGTCTGTACTGACAAACCGAGAACGACAACCAAAGCAAAGGAGAATGAAACGATGACATTGCAACTTGGAGAAACCGCTCCCGATTTCACCGTCGCATCCACCGAGGGAAACATTCAGTTTCATGAGTGGCTGGGAGACGACTGGGCCGTGCTGTTTTCACACCCCGCCGACTACACCCCTGTCTGTACCACAGAGCTCGGCGCCTTCGCCAAGCGTAAGGACGAGTTCGCCAGTCGCGGTGTGAAGCTGATCGGGGTCTCCGTCGACCCGCTCGACTCCCATAAAGACTGGGCGAAGGATATCGAGAAAACCCAGGGCAAGGGGCTCAATTTTCCCCTGTTGGCAGACAAGGATCAGGTGGTTGCCGACCAGTACGGAATGATCCATCCAAAAGCCGATCCCAAGGTGACTGTTCGAACGGTATTCATTATCGATTCCGCGAAAAAAATCCGTCTGATGCTGACGTATCCGCCCAGCACCGGGCGCAATCTGGACGAGATCCTGCGCGTCATTGATTCGCTCCAGCTGACCGACAACCACAAAGTGGCCACGCCGGTGGACTGGAAGAATGGCGAGGATGTGATCATCGTTCCGTCGCTCTCCAACGAAGAGGCCAAAGAGCGCTTCCCCGACGGATGGGATGAGCAGACACCGTATCTGCGCGTTACCCGCCAACCTGGTCGGAAGTAATAGAGAATTCGTCAGCTGGCCTTGTGGCTGGCTGACGAAGCAATACCTGAGAAACCTTCACCGATAGGTTCGGTCATCGCCGAACCCGCAACCGAACACGGCCCCGAAATGCTTACCCTGACAATCCCTGAAGTTGGTCTCTTCGCGTTATTGATTGCACTTTGCCTGTCGCTGCTTCAGGCGACCGTGCCCTTGCTGGGAGCCGCCACCCGGCGCCCGTTGTGGATGGCATTTGCAGAGCCCATGGCATGGGGGCAATTTGTTTTTCTACTGGTTTCTTATGCCAGCCTGACCGCCAGTTTTCTTCTGGATGATTTCAGCGTGGATTATGTGGCCCGTAATTCCAACTCGATGCTGCCCTGGTACTACAAGTTCACCGCCGTCTGGGGCTCTCATGAAGGCTCGGTGCTGTTATGGAGTCTGATTCTCAGTGGCTGGGGCTTTGCCGTCAGTCTGTTTTCCCGCCAGTTGCCACGGGATATGCTGGCACGGGTTCTGGGAGTTCTGGGTGTCGTCAGCGCAGGGTTCCTGCTTTTCATCGTCGTTACGTCCAGTCCCTTTGATCGCCTGTTGCCGGGCATGCCAGCCGACGGTGCCGATCTGAATCCGTTGTTGCAGGATGTTGGCCTGATCATCCATCCGCCGATGCTTTACATGGGCTATGTGGGTTTTTCAGTGGTCTTTGCTTTTGCCATCGCTGCGCTGATCGAAGGGCGTCTCGATGCGGCCTGGACGCGCTGGGTTCGGCCGTGGACCAACATTGCCTGGGCCTTTCTGACCCTCGGCATCGCTCTGGGTAGCTGGTGGGCCTACTACGAGCTGGGCTGGGGCGGCTGGTGGTTTTGGGATCCGGTGGAGAATGCATCGCTTTTGCCCTGGCTGAGCGGGACAGCCCTTATTCATTCTCTTGCGGTCACGGAAAAGCGCGGCGCGTTCAAGAGCTGGACGGCGCTACTGGCCATTGTCACCTTCTCACTTTCGTTGCTGGGGACCTTCCTGGTGCGCTCAGGAGTACTGACCTCGGTTCATGCCTTTGCCAATGACCCGTCACGGGGGCTCTTTATTCTGGTGTTGCTGGGCATCACGGTCGGCGTCTCGCTGTTGATCTTTGCGCTGCGGGCGCCGCGAATGAGCGCCAATGCGGGCTTTAGCTGGCTTTCCCGGGATGCTCTGTTGCTGATCAACAATATTTTGCTGGTCATCATGACGATCACGGTCCTGATGGGCACCCTGTACCCCTTGATCCTGGATGCACTCGGGCTGGGCAAGGTCAGTATCGGCGCGCCTTACTTTAATAGCCTGTTCGTGCCACTGACCGTCATGCTGTGTGCCTTTATGGGGCTGGGGCCGGTCTCACGCTGGAAGCAGATGCCCGGTCGGGAGCTGTTCCGGCGACTACTGGGGGCGGGCTTGGCCGCACTGGCGATTGCGATATCGATACCGTTTCTTTACAACGGCCAGTGGAATGTCGCCGTGGCGCTGGGGATGGTGGCGGCCCTGTGGGTAGTACTGGCGTTGGTGCGCGACCTGTTTGATAAAGTCCGCAATGCGTCCTCTGCGCTGTCCGGATTGCGTAAGTTGACCCCTTCATACTGGGGCATGGTGGTCGGCCACGTGGGCCTGGCCGTCACCATCGTGGGCGTGGTGATGGTGTCGAACTACGCCATGGAGCGTAATGTGCGGCTTGATATCGGTGAGCAGGTGAATCTGGGCGGGTACGATTTTACGCTGACCGAACTGGGCGAGCGTCGGGGGCCCAACTTCCTCGCCGATACGGCGACCATCGAGGTTGCCCGTGAAGGCCGGATTGTCACCACCCTGTACCCGGAGAAGCGCCTGTACATTGCCCGAGGGCAGCCGATGACCGATGTCGCACTCGACCCCGGCCTGTTGCGGGACCTTTACGTGGCCATGGGGGAGGAACTGGACGACGGCAGCTGGGCAATGCGCCTACAGGTCAAGCCATTTGTACGTTGGCTTTGGCTGGGTGCGCTGCTGATGGCCTCCGGGGGCGTGCTGGCCGTGGCAGACCGTCGCTACCGTCGCCGCCGTGCAGCCGCAGCTGACCGCGAATCGATGAGGCCGGCACGCGAGGTTCGCGCATGATGCGTCGCCTGTTGCTGCTGCTTCCGTTTGTGGTGTTCCTTGGCCTGGCCTTCTTTTTGTACCGGGGGCTTTCGCTGGATCCCAGTGCTCGCGAGTCAGCCCTGATAGGCCAGGCGTTTCCCGCGTTCACGCTCCCGACGCTGGAGGACCCTGATACCGAGGTGGATGAATCCCTGCTTCGCGGGCAGATATCTCTGGTCAATGTCTGGGCATCCTGGTGCCCGACCTGCAAGGAGGAAATGCCCCAGCTACTGGCGCTCTCCGAGCGCGGCATTCAGATGGTGGGCATCAACTATAAAGACGCCCGTGACCTGGGGCGACAGTTTCTCGAAGAGTTCGGAAAACCTTTCGAGGTCAACATCTTCGATCCTGCCGGTGACCTGGGTTTTGAAATTGGCGTGTATGGCGTGCCCGAAACCTTCCTGGTCGACGCAGACGGTATCGTTCGATACAAGCACGTTGGGTACATAACGCCCGCCCAGGTGGATGAAGTCATGATGGAGGTAGAGAAATGGCGCTAACCCTGAAGATCCGTTGCTGTGTGGTCATCGTGCTTTTGATGGCCTCGTTCCAGTCGATGGCGGATACGGCAATTGATGCGCGTCATTTCGAGGATCCGGTGATGGCGGAGCGTTATCGCGACCTTACGGCGTCATTGCGGTGCCCTAAATGTGATGCTCAAGCCATCGACAGCTCCGATTCGCCGGTGGCGGCGGACATGCGGGAGCGGGTAGCGCTGATGCTTCATGAGGGGCGTGCGGATAAGGAAATTCTTGATTTCATGGCTAATCGTTTTGGCGAGTTCGTTCTTTACAATCCGCGCCTTGACGGGCGCACGTGGCTGCTTTGGGCATTGCCGGCAGCGCTGGTAGCAGGAGGCGCCCTGGTTGTGATTGCCTTTGTCCGGGCACGCAGGCACCGGCGAGTGCGGCCGCTCTCCGAGGAGGAGCGTACCCGCCTGTCCTCTTTGATTCATCGTCATCGTGAGAGGTCGGAATGACTATGCTCTGGTTAAGTATCGGCACACTGTTGCTTATAGCGCTGTGGTTCCTGAGTCTACCGTTACGGCGAGCAAGGGCGATCCATGACTGGCAGCAAGGGTTTGAAACGGATGACCGCGCGGAGGAGCAGAATCTGGCCGTGTATGAGCGTCGGCTTGCGGCACTGGAAAGCGCCTGCGAGCGCGGCGAGGTTGACGTCGCACGCTTTGAAGAAAGCCGTCACGAGCTTGAACGCAATCTTCTGGAGGACACCGAGGCCCGTCGTCGCGTGCCTCTCAGGAACCCGCTGGCAGGACGTTTTGTAATCCCTCTGGTGATAACGGCATTGATTGCCGCCACCGTAACCGGCTATCGATGGGTGGGCGCCAATGGCGATCTGGCTCTGTATGCCGTGGTGCAGGAGGTTCTTAACTCTCCCGGTGCCTCACCGGAGAACCTGATTGTCCGGCTCGAAGAGCAGGCCGAGAGTCAGCCGGATAATCCCAAGGTCTGGGCTTTGTTGTTTCCGCTGTACCAGAAGGTCGGTCAGCCAGATCGGTCGATTCGCGCCCTGGAGCGATTGATCGAACTGGAAGGCCGCCGAGCCGATCTTCTGGCCCAACTGGCTCAGTTGAAATTCTATGTGGCCGGAGGCAGTCTGACCTATGAAGTTCAGGCGCTGGTAGATGAAACACTCGATAAGGATCCGCGTCAGCCGACAGTGTTGGGCATGCTGGGGGTTGAGGCTTTCGACGATGGCCGCTATGAACAGGCGATCGGTTACTGGCGCCGAGCGTTGGCTGGCTTCGAGGATTCCGCCTCCGCAGAGGTCATTCGTAAAGGTATCGCTGTTGCCAGGCAACGATTGGAGGAGACAGCCAATGGAGCGGAACGTGTTACTGATTGAAACCCTAACGCACGTTCACACACGAAATCAGGGAAGCTTATGCTTCAGTATCCTCAAATAGACCCGGTAGCCATTGCACTGGGCCCACTGAAAATCCATTGGTACGGCCTGATGTACCTTGTCGGTTTTCTCGCGGCCTGGTGGCTGGGGCGTCGTCGGGCTCATCGACTCGGGTTGAACGCAGACGCTGTTGAAACATTGATTTTCTACTGTGCGATGGGCGTCATTCTGGGTGGCCGCGTCGGTTACGCGCTCTTCTACGGTTTTGACAAGCTGGCAGACAACCCGCTCTGGCTGCTCAAGATCTGGGAAGGGGGCATGAGTTTTCACGGCGGCTTGACCGGCGTCCTGATTGCAGCCTTGGTCTTCGCCCGCAAGCAGAACCTGCGGTTTTTCCAACTCACGGATTTTATAGCGCCACTGGTGCCAATTGGCCTGGGGGCGGGGCGCCTTGGCAACTTTATCAACCACGAGCTCCCGGGGCGGGTCAGCGACGTGCCCTGGGCCATGGTGTTCCCGAATATGGGGTCGGCGCCACGTCACCCGTCGTCATTGTACGAGTTTGCCCTGGAAGGTGTTGTGCTGTTTGTGGTGCTGTGGTGGTTCTCACGCCACCCTCGTCGGATGGGCGCAACGTCCGGCCTGTTCCTGTTGCTCTACGGAATTTTCCGTTTTGCGGTCGAGTTTGTTCGCCTCCCCGACCCGCAACTGGGGTTCATTGCCCTTGACTGGGTGACCATGGGGCAGTTGTTGACCTTGCCGATGATCCTTGGAGGCCTTGGGTTAGTCGCTTGGTCGAAAAGCCAACCGATCAATAACGTAAAGGTGGCGACGGGCGGATAAAGGTCGACTTCATTTATGCAATAACAAATTGAGAGAGTTTCAGAGTGGTCATGCTGGCGTTTTCTCCTCTGATATATCGGGATCTGTTTCATGCGAGCGATGTGGGCACGATGAAAGTCAATGAAATTGCAAACTTGGCGGATGTCTCTCCGGACACCGTTCGTTTCTATAACCGTGAAGGGTTACTTCGGCCACGAAAAGATCCCCGAAATGGCTACAACTTGTATAATTCGGAAGACCTGTGGCGCTTACGGTTTGTTCGCGTGGCAAACAAGCTGGGATTCAACCTGCGTGAAGTCAAAGTCATTCTAAGTCATGGGACGGAGGGTGGCTTGGCTGGCAGCGACCTGAAGGAGCTATTCACAGACCGCCTTTGCAGACTGGATCAGGAGTTAAAGGAGCTCAAGAGACTTCGTGACGACATGAAAACTACAGTCCAGGTTTGGAGACAGATGCCTGATGGAGCCCCCAATGGCCATTCTGTCCAGGAATTCAGTAGGGCACCTACTTCGGTATACGCCTATATTTTCGGTTTGAAAATAAGTGAACGTTCATTTATTTTAGGCCAACCAATTTGAAGCGTTGAGCAGACAAATGCGGCAAAGAGACGACTCGAAACGAATAGCCTTCCTGGAAGCTACCGTGAGGGAAGTAGCAGATCACGGTTTTTCAGCAACCTCGGTTGGCAAGATAGCCAAGGCTGCGGGTTTGTCACCAGCCACGCTGTACATCTATTACGAAGATAAAGAACAGCTTTTATTGGCGACATTTTATTACGTCAGCGATCAGGTCATTGATGCGGCGCTGGACAGTTTTTCTCGCGGGAAAGATCTGCGTGAAGGACTGCGACGCCAGTGGCACACACTGTTCCGGATCGGCCTTGAGCGTCCGGAACTATTCCGCTACCACGAGACGTTCACGCATTCTGCTTGGATGACTCCCGAGATCCAGGCACGAAACGAAAGCCGAGCCGCAAATCTTTTGAATGCAGTTGATCAGGGAAAGCAATCCGGGCTGATCAAACCGGTACCTTTTCCACTTCTCGAAACGTTTATGTTCCGCCCGATTTACCACCTCGTTCAACGATGCCTGCAAGGGTCGTTCGAAGGTACCGATGAGCATATCGAATTAGCGTTTAATATGGCTTGGGATGCGGTTGCCGATCGTCGGAATACCTAATTTTTTCTGGAGAGTGACGCGTTATGAAATTCAAGATGGTCAGTACCGCCATGCCCTTGAGAGGCCTACAAGCGCTTGCAATGCTTTCGAGCCTCCTGGTGATGGGATGTTCGGCGGAGGCGCCCCCTCTGACACAGCAAACTGTCTACCCGGTAAAGCTCATGACGCTGGAGCAGGCGCAGTCAGGCACGCTCAATCAGTATCCGGGCAGAGTCTCGGCGTCTGACCATTCAGAACTCTCTTTCAGAGTGGGAGGAGAGCTGACGGAGCTGGCCGTTAAAGCAGGCGACACTGTGGAAAAAGGGGAGGTCGTTGCCCGCCTGGACGATCGGGACGCAAGAACCCGCCTGGAAAACGCCCGGTCAAATTTCAATCTGGCACAGGCCACCTTCGAGCGAATGCGAATATCGTTGGAGCGCCAGGCCATCAGTCAGGCCCGTTTCGATGAGGCCGAGGCCGAGTACCTCTCTGCCAGAGCGCAACTGGCCAGCGCGGAGGACCAACTTTCCTATACCGTTCTCAAAGCGCCATTTGATGGCGTCATTTCACGGGTGCCGGTGGATGTCTTTCAGGTTGTATCAGCGCAGCAGGCCATTGCCGAACTGCAACGGCCCGGCTCTATCGACGTCTCGTTCCAGATGCCTGAACAACAGGTCCGCCGCCTTCAACCACAGAGATCCAGGAACGTTCGCGCCAATGGCAACACTATCGCGTGGGTACAGTTTCCCGAGCTTCCCGATAAACGCTACGCCGCGAGCTACAAAGAGCATGACAGCAATGCCTCTCAGGGGTCGCTCAGTTATGAGGTTACCGTAACGCTCCCTGAACCCGAGGACATCACAGTGCTTTCGGGGATGAGCGCGACCGTTCTGCTTGATTACGGCACATTGGCTGGAGAGAGCGCCCCGTCGTGGCTGATACCAACCGCGGCGCTTGTAACACCTGACGCAGAACCCGGCACTAGCGTGGTTTGGCGATACGTGGCTGCTGCCGATGGTGAGAATGGCGATAACACGGGCAGCGTCGAGCCGGTGGATGTCGAGCCGGGTAAGAAAATGAACGATGGCGTGCTTGTTCGGGGAGAGCTCAGCCCGGGCGACAGAATCGTGGTTGCCGGCGCTCACCGGATGAACAGGGATCGTTCGGTCCGTCCCTGGGAAAAAGAGGGCGGGCTCTGAGATGGTCGATTATTTTCTTGATCGGAAGTCCATCAGCTGGATGGTCACGCTGTTGCTTGGGGTTGGGGGCATGTTCGCGTTTCTGGGTCTTGGCCAGCTTGAATTCCCGGAGTTCACGTTACGTTCCGCCTTGGTGACCACCCAATATCCCGGAGCAACGCCTCTTGAAGTCGAGGAGGAGGTTACGCTGCCTCTGGAAAAAGCGATCCAGCAGATGCCGGGCATCGATGACATTACTTCGGTGAACTCGGACGGCTTGTCGCAGATTACTGTCCAACTCAAGAAGACGGTCAGAGAAGGGGAGTTAGACCAGTATTGGGATATCCTTCGGCGAAAGATTAATGATGCCCAGCCTGGTCTGCCACCAGGCGTGAACACGTCCATCGTGAACGATGACTTTGGCGATGTCTTCGGCCTGCTGCTCACGTTGCGTGGTGACGGCTACTCGCTGAAAGATCTTGGTGACCATGCGGATCTCATTCAGCGAGAACTGCGATTGTTGGAGGGCGTCGCAAAAGTCAGTATCGGTGGTCGTGTCGACGAGCAGATGATCGTGTCACTGGACCGTGACCGTATGCGTGCTCTTGGCATCTCGCCAGAATACCTGGCAAGCCTTCTGAATGCGCAGAATACGGTGGGCAACGCTGGCCACCTGCGCAGTGAAGGGCTGTCGTTATCCGTTCAGCCAACCGGTCAGCTTGATTCCGTTCAGGCACTTGAGCAACTGGCAGTTGGAAGCGCTGATTCGGGTATTATCCGGCTCAGCGATCTGGCCGAAGTTCGCAGGGTGACCAATGACTCACCCGCCTTGCTTTACCACTCTGACGGATTGCCTGCTTTGACCATCGGCGTGTCATTTGCAGAGGGCACCAACGTTGTTGATGTAGGTGAGAGTCTCAATGAGGCTTTGAAACGCCTGGAAAAACAGCAACCCATCGGCATGACACTGAACACAGTGTATAACCAGCCTGAAGTAGTCGAGGAGGCAGTATCTGCTTTTCTCATGAACCTTGCTCAGGCGGTGGGCATTGTCATTATTGTGCTTTTGCTGTTCATGGGGCTGCGAAGTGGCCTGCTCATGGGGCTGATCCTGCTGATTACCATCATGGGTACATTCGTGCTTATGGCAATACACGGTATTCAGCTCCAGAAGATTTCATTGGGTGCGCTGATCATTGCGCTGGGGATGCTGGTCGATAATGCCATCGTCGTCACCGAGGGCATGATGATTGGCCTTTCCAAGGGCAAGTCCAAAAGGCAGGCAGCCAAAGAAGTGGTCTCGCAGAACCGGTACCCGCTGCTCGGCGCTACCGTGATTGCCATTACGGCCTTTGCTCCTATCGGCCTTTCACCAGACACCACCGGAGAATTCATTGGCTCCCTGTTCTGGGTTCTGTGCTACTCGCTTTTCCTGAGCTGGCTGACGGCACTCACTCTGACCCCGTTTTTCTTTGATATGTTCTATCCCGACAAGCTCGAGAGTGTCGGGCAGTCATCCGATAACGACCCCTATAAGGGAATTGTTTTCGTCGTCTTCCGCCGCCTGCTGACCTACGCGATTCATTATCGCTTCGTGACATTAACACTTGCGATCGCGCTTCTGGCTGGGGTTCTATCGTTCTCGGGACAGGTTAAGAATGCTTTCTTCCCGAATGCCACAACGCCACTCTTCTTTGTTGACCTTTGGTTGCCCGAGGGCGCCGACATCTTGCAAACCGAAGAGACCGTAAAGCGGCTGGAATCGCGCGTGAATGACATGGACCAGGTCGTTCAGGTGACCAGTGTCACCGGTGGCGGAGCCCAGCGTTTTACGTTGACGTATTCACCGGAGCAGCGATACGCCAGTTTTGGCCAATTGATCGTAGAGACCCGGGATAAGGCGTCGAGAGAGGCCCGTATGGAGGAAGTCATTGAGCAACTGCGTACAGACTTCCCGAACGTGCATTACAAAGTGCAGGCTTTGCAGGTGGGGCCCTCAGCCAAAGCCAGTCTTGAAGCTCGTATCTTTGGAGAAGATCCCGAAGAACTCCGGAAAATCGGTGTGCGCGTGCAGGCAATTTTTGAAAATGAACCTCTGGCCGACAGCGTGCGCTTGTCCTGGGGTAATCGGGAAGCCGTGATCGTACCGGAGTTCCTCGAAGAACAGGCCCGGCGCCTTGGCGTATCTCGCGAATCACTGCACCAGGCGTTGTTGCTGAATAATCAGGGGCAGCAGGTTGGAGTGTACCGTGAGGGGAGCGACCTCATTCCGATCATTATGCGGTCAAGAGAGGAGCAGCGTTTTGACATCGAAAACCTTACCTCGATCAATGTCTGGAGTGAAGAGCAGGGCCGCTATGTCAGCGCGGGCAACGTCATCAATGCCATCAATACGGAACTGCGGGATCCGTTGATAAAACGCAGAAACAGGGAGCGGATGTTGGCGGTTTATGCCGAACCCATGCCTTTGTCGGGGGAGACGGCGGCGAGTGTGCTGGAGAGGATCCGCCCGCAGGTCGACGCGCTGGAGCTTCCCCACGGCTATTCGATTGAGTGGGGTGGAGAGTACGAGACCTCATCCGAAGCTCAGACTTCGCTTTTCTCCTCGCTGCCTCTTGGACTGCTGGGGATGTTCATTATTTCGATGCTGTTGTTCGGTAGCTTCCGACAGGCTCTGTCTATCTGGATGATTGTTCCTCTCATGATGATTGGAATCATTGGTGGACTGGTATTGCTCGGCGCGCCTTTTACATTCATGGCGCTGCTCGGGACTCTGAGTCTGATCGGTATGGTACTGAAGAATGCCATTGTGCTGGTTGAGGAGATCAATATTCAGTTAGAACAGCAGGATGATGCATTCACTGCGGTGGTTGAGGCCGCGGTAAGCCGGGTACGACCTGTGCTTATGGCGGCCGTAACCACCATGTTGGGAATGATTCCTCTGTTCAGCGATGCCTTCTTCGCGAGCATGGCGGTGGTTATCGTGTGCGGTTTGGGTGTTGCAACGGTATTGACGTTAGTGGTGCTGCCAGTGGTGTACTGCACGTTAATGAGAATTTCTTATCATCAATAACGCACCCGCTGTTTTTCAGGCGTCTTTTTTTCCTCCGGACAAGCGACCCGGAGGAAAAAAGCCTCCGGCAATCATTGCATTCATCAGTTCGCCTACTTTTGCACGCAGGTCATCCCTCAACAACCTCATTGCCGGCGTTATTGACTGTCGGGTAGGACAAATCAGCCACAGCTCGGATACCGGCGGCGCATAGCCCGGCATGATGGTGGTGACACGGCCTGCAAGCAGATCATCCGACATATCAAGACACGATTTTATCGCAAGACCGCGGCCAGCAACGCACCACCGGCGAACCAGATCGCCATCGTTTGAGGCGCGATCGCCCGTCATTTTGACTCGATATTCCTCGTCTCCGCGTTTGAACGTCCAGAGGTCAAATGGGATGTCCTGCAACTGATAGAACAGCCCGTTGTGGTTCTCAAGGTCATCAGGATGAATGGGGCGACCATGACGCGACAGGTAATCAGGAGATGCGCAAAGCAGGCTCGGCACATCGCAAATTTTGAAGCCATACAGGTTGGTGTCACTGGGCGCGCCGTAGCGAAGCGCCATGTCGACCGAATCCCGGTAAAAGTCCACGTTGGTGTCAGTAATCTGAACTCTGAGGTTCAAACCTGGATGCGTTGCCATCAATTCGTCGATCCAGGGCACAACTGCGTATTCCAGACCAAGGTTGCCACTGATTCCAGACGAAGCCTGCCACCCATTCCACGCGAAAGCTGCCACTGATTCCACGGCAAAGCTGCCACCTTGGCAGGCTGCCTGATTTCCCCATCAAAACGTCCGGCGCGG
>NZ_JADARC010000010.1:0-613 GCF_016464245.1 Marinobacter sp. bablab_jr003 | reverse complement strand
GACACTGCCCGCGTTGTCTATCCTCCCGACTGCAATAGTGCTGTGGCGTGCCTTAACGAGTGTTTTCGAACCCAGGGGCAGTTCTGGGCCATGACGGTTCCCAAGGCAAAACTGCCTGCCGTTTTTGACGGCCGTCAGGCTGTGCAATTGCTCCGGGATGGTGCCATCGCTCTTGGTGAAGCCGGTGATGTGCAGTTGATCGCTGTCGGCGCCTATCAACTCCGGGTTTGCCTTGAGGTTGCCGAAGCGCTGGCTCAGAGAGGGCTTTCGAGTGGTGTGGTCTGCCTTCTCGAGCCCGGTCGATTCCGGAGTCCCCGGGATCCAATCGAGTCAGGACATCAGTCTGGTACTTCTTACAGGGCCGAGCTGTTTCCCCACGATACAAAACTCAGAGTGTTCGTCTGCCATATGCGCCCAGAGGCCTTGCTGGGAATCTGCCGTCCTCTCGATCTCGGACCCGACCGGACGCTGGCGTTTGGCTATGAAAACCATGGTGGCACCCTGGATACATCGGGGCTGCTGCAGGCCAACAAATGTGATGCCCATTCGATAGTGCAGGCGATCCTGTCAAAAAGTGGCTCCTCAGGCGCTGATAAGGCGACATTGTAGCGAT
>NZ_JADARC010000090.1:0-1303 GCF_016464245.1 Marinobacter sp. bablab_jr003 | reverse complement strand
TGCACGTTGTCCACGACCAGCTTCAGTTGGTCAAACCCCTTGATTCGCTTCCAGCGTTTCTGGGCGGACTGGAGCAGTTTGAACACCATCGATAACGTGGTGTCGCGGGAGCCGCAGGATCGGCTCCGTTTGGTTCTCAGCCGTACTGTGGCGAAGGTGGATTCAATCGGATTGGTGGTCCGCAAGTGAATCCAGTGAATCGCCGGGAAGTCATAGAAGGCCAGCAGCGCCTCCCGGTCCTTCTCCAGATTTTCCATGGCCTTCGGGTACTTGTCCCGGAACCGCCTCAGGGTGCTGTCGAACGCCTTGTGGGCGCTGTCTCGTGTCTCGGCCAGATAGATCTCGTGCAAGGCTGACTTCACCTTCGGCTGCATCGATTTTGGCAGCTTGTCCAGCACATTGGCGGTCTTATGAACCCAGCACCGCTGATGCCGGGTGTCCGGAAATACCTTGCTCAGGGCCTTCCAGAACCCCAGCGCACCATCACCAACAGCCAGCTTGGGCGAAGGCTCCAGGCCACGTTCCCGCAAATCCGTGAGCAGCTCTCGCCAACTGGCCTCGGACTCCCGGTGGCCGTCCTCGACAGCAACCAACTCCTTGTGGCCGTGCTCGGTCACGCCGATGATCACCAGCAGGCAGAGCCGGTCATCCAGGCGGACGTTGCTGTACACGCCGTCGGCCCACCAGTAGACGTAACGCTTCTGGCTCAGGTCTCGCCGCTGCCAGTCCTTATGCTCATCCAGCCACTTGGCCTTGAGCCGGGACACTGTGTTGGCCGACAGGCCATTGGCTTGTTCACCAACCAGCGCACTCAGGGCCTCCTGGAAATCACCGGAGGAAATACCTCGCAGGTAGAGCCAGGGAATCAGTTCCTCCAGGCTCCGGGCGCGCTTCAAGTAGGGTGGCAGCAGGTGGCTGTTGAAGCGAATACCGGAGCCACTGCGATCCCGGACTTTGGGAACCTGGACTTCTACGTCGCCGACGCCTGTCTGAACAGCGCGTTTGGGAAGGTGCCCATTACGCACCACAGCACGGCGGCCATCCGGCGTCTTGACGTCCGCGTACTGCTTCAACAGGCTCTCCAGCTCCGTCTCAACGGCCTGTGCGATCAGGTCCCGGGCACCCTGCCGGATCAACTCGTGCAACGGGTCGTTGCTGGCTACCTCTGGTTGTGAAAGAGCATGCAGGTTAGACTCGGACATGGCGTATCATTCCTCTGTTGGTTGTGATCTTGGCGGTGATCAACCAACAGGATACGCCACCCCTTCAGCCTGCTTCCATACACCAGAAATCACCATAACTC
>NZ_JADARC010000089.1:0-66779 GCF_016464245.1 Marinobacter sp. bablab_jr003 | reverse complement strand
CGGCCGGGTGAAAGTCCGATTCCCGTGGGATCGCTATTCAAAAAATGATGAACACAGCAGCGCCTGGCTGCGCGTCGCCCAGGGCTGGGCCGGCGGCCAATACGGCTTTATGGCCCTGCCCAGAATCGGCAACGAAGTGATAGTCAGCTTCCTGGACGGTGACCCGGACCAGCCCATCATCACCGGAAGAACCTATCACGCCACCAACACACCGCCGTACGCGCTGCCGGAACACAAAACCCGCACCACCCTGAAAACCAAAACCCACAAGGGCGAGGGCAGCAACGAACTCAGATTTGAAGACGAAGCGGACCAGGAACAGATCTACGTCCACGCCCAGAAAGACCTGGACCTGCTCACCGAACACAACCGCACCGAAGTCATCAAGAACGACAGCCATCTGACGGTGGAGAACAACCGCTTCAGCCACACCAAAGGCAACAGCCATCACACCGTGGACGGCGAGAAGCGCGAACAAACCGGCAAAGACCACAGCTTCAACGTCACCGGCACCCTGCACCTCAAAGCCGGCACCGCCTGGCTCAGTGACTCGGGTACCGAGCTGCATATCAAAGCCGGCCAGAAAGCGGTGATCGAAGCCGGAGCCGAAATCACCCTGAAAGCGGGTGGCAGCTTCGTAAAGATCGACCCCAGCGGCGTGGCCATGGGCGGGGCCAGCATCAAGATGAACGCGGGCGGTGCTGGCGGGAAGGGCAGTGGGCAGAAGGTGCAGGTTCCGGAGAGGCCGGGGTTGGTGGATGCCGGTGGTGCGTATACCGAGCCTGCTGCGCTGGCCACGGTCGGTCAGAGAACCAATGCGCAACCGGATGCCCAGATTCGCGCGCTGCAGGAAGGCAAAGCCCTGACCTCTGTTTGCCAGTCAGGAGAGAGCACATCGGGAGATGGGTCCGATGTTTGATGTTTTCGACGCACCTTCACAAACCATCGCTCAGCTTCAGGACATGCATTTCGATTATGTCCTGATTGATGGCAGCAAACGCGCAGAGGCGGAACGCTGGCTGTACGAGCTTGTTGACACTCCGGACTATCGCAATCTGTTTGATGGCACTGAATGGGCATCGATTCGCGATGTTGCACCGTTGCTGGTGCGCACCGACCGGGGCCACGCGTTGTTGGAACAACTGTCTCTGGAAGGCAAAGCACAAGAGTGGGGTTACGCGATTGCCAGCGATGAATCGTTGGATGCGTTAGCTGATCATCTACGCCGGTTTGTCACGGTACGCCACCCCTTGGGCTACAACGTCATGTTGCGGTTCGCCGACCCCACCGTCGCAAGGATCCTGCTGGCTTCTTCCGGTGATGGTGGGGTGCCCGAATACTGGTCTCCGTATACTGCGGTAAAACTCCCGGACGCGTTATGGGATGGCTGGCACCTTCAAATACGCCCGGATTGGTTACCGGAGGTTGGCGTTGGACGGAACGTGGAGAGTAGTGCGTCATTTCGACTGGGAGAACTCACCCTCAGCGGTTTAACGGACACTGATCGACGCGCAACGTTGGTCAAATTGGTGCAGCACCTTGAGACCTATTTCCCGAGTAGAGTGGCGTCAAACGTAAGGCAGGCTTTGATAAAGGATATTCGGACCATCATGGAGCAGGCGTTGGCCAATGGCTATGAATCGCTACAGGCCTTGCTCCACTGGTGTACCGTATACGGTTATCTGGGAGAGCTGTCGCTATGGGAAGCAGCAGCCCCTGGCATTTATGACCTTTTTCATCGGTGGCCAGGAACGGCCGCAGAAGCCCAGGCCAGAGAAGCGGCGATGATCGCCATGTCCTCTGCTGGAGCCCAAGTGCAAGGAGAGCCGATTCATGGGTAAGCAACTTACTAACCCCATAGCAGCCGCCGACCGCGCAAGCCTGGCAAGCACCACGGCTCAGGGTGCCTGCCCTTTGACCCGTGCGGATATTCAGTTGATCCCGGTACGATACGCTTATGCCGATGAGGCGGCGGAACACCCCTCATTGGAGCCGCGGTTCAACCTCGAATTTCAGCCGATTGGCATTCGCCAGATACGGGATGGCTACCTGTACCTGTTCCATTCGGATGCGCCTGACATTCTGCATGAATACGAAGTCAAAGACGGCGGCGCGGTCACCAAACGTTTATGGCAAGGTAATGAAGCCTCTCAGGATCAGCGTACCGGAACCCCCGATACACCAGCTATCGTGGTGCCGCGCCGTGGGCATGTCGATGTGTTTTTCTCGTCCACGCAGCTGACCGCGAAAAAGTGCAGCATGCTTATTAGCTGGGAAGATTACCGTAAACAGGTGATGCAGCGGGTGAGATTGTCGGGTTATTGCCCCATCAACGGCAAGCCCCAGCTATTGAGCCAGGCAAGTCTGGAATCGCTACTGACCCACCCGGACACGCAAACCGTGCCCATGGATGGGAAAACCCATTTACCCTCCTGGTACTGGGCCCAAAATACACTGGATACCGGCTCTGAACCGTTCGCCCATCGATTGGCGGCTTATGATCTGGACCATGCGTACATCGTGGTTGATGATTTTATGGGCCACATTGACGACCTGTTGGATGCCTGGGCCATTGTGGATACCAACCATAACGCATGGTTGGAGGCAGAGGACGCGAAATACTATCCTGCGCGCTTCATCAGCGATCTGATTCGATTGGATGACGACCGAGTCGCTGAGTTGGCCCGCGCGTTTTCGGAGCAGGTCGAAGATGAAGATGCCAAGGCATTGTTTGAAAAGGTTGCTGTGGGGAGCCGCGACCAACATGTTCAGTTGAAGGAACTGATCGAAGACTTCCCGGAATATCAGCAAAGCGCCCGAAAAGTCGCCGGCCCCAGCACCTATAGCTATATGCCGTCCGACCATGAGCGGGTCACCAGAGTGCGTAACGCAGCTGACGCGCTGGCAACAGACATGGGACTGTCGCAGCGCGAATTGTTCAGTATCGTCGAGTCCATGTCGGACTATCAGTCCAACCTTGTTGACGGCTCCGATTTCGCTGGTGAGCAAGGCATTGCTGACCTGGTGAAGCTTGACGACATGAATGCCTATCTGGAACAGGCGCAGCAACACCTGTCGAAATTCTCCGAAGAGAAACGACGCATCGTCACGGATATCCAATCTTTGTTGTCCACCTTCTACCTTCATGGTCATCTGTATGACCGGAAAAGCGAAGACAGCTACATGGCGTTGCTGAAAATGGACAACGGTCTGATTGCAGTGCTCACGGAGTGGGCACAAGCATCGGGTGATTTTTCATTCCTGAAGCAATTCTACTTTGAGGAGATCGGGCATCAGCATCTGATCTCGCTGGATCTGAAACCCGAGATCATCCCCGGCACGTTAAAAGATGTAATTGACGGCCTGAAATCCATTATGGACGCCAAGCAAGCTCCGGCGGCATACAAGGAATGGGTTCAGCTGGTTGAGCGGAGCCCTCATTTGCAATTTCCATCTCTTTCAGAGGGCGCTGCCGCACAACTCAGCCACCATTTGGCCCAGCTCAACATTGCCGGGCGATTGGCGGTATTCGAGTTGGTTCAAGCGGCGGATGCCGCCGATTTGCATGGCCGTCTAAGGCAAGTGTTTGAGCGCATGGATCCTGGCCTGCGGGCCCACGTCTTCGAGAACCAGAGGCTGTACCAGATTGATCTGGAGATTGCCGATGCTGACAGCCTTACCAGGCATGAATCTCTCGTGAAGGAAATCGAACGGCTGGCCAAATTGCGTGAGGAGGTTTTGGAGCAGGAAAACCGCCTTCAGCAGCGGCATAGCGAGGCCAGTACCCGAGACCGTCGCCGATATAAACGAGAGTACGACGAACAGATCCGAGCCATCCGAGCTCAAAAGCAAGATCTGACCAATCAGCTCCGTGAGCGAGGTTTTCAACTAATGGATACGTCCCCGGTTGAGGGGGATAACCACAGCGGAGCTCTCCTGATTGCTGGGTTGACCAGGACCGCCTACGGCCGTGCCGTGCAATCTGAAGTTGATGAACTGAAGCGCTTGAGAGAGCGGGGTGGGCTTACCCGCATGATGGATTATGGTCGGGGCATACTGACCCCTGGGCAGGACAAGTTGGATCTGCCAAAACGCATTGGCGGCATGGGATTGGTGTCGTTTATGGGATTGGTTGGGGCAGTTGGCGCTTGGGATGCGTTTAGTAAATGGCAAAAAGATAAAACCTTCGACAACTTCCTGCCTATGTTTGGTGGCGTAACGGGTGCAATCGGGGCGGCTGCCAGTATTTTGACGATCGTCGGCAGTGCCCGCCTGAATTATTACTACCAGGCCATCTCCCAGGCGGATGAGGTTCTGATGCGGTTGGCCCGGGTGAATGTATGGGGCGGCACGATTGCCGCTTGGGCTGGGTTCTTTTCAGCGCTAGCCGATGGCGCCAAGCAATTTCTTGAATTAATTAGTCCCAAGAGCGATAGCGGTGTTCGTGTTGGGAGTGGAATTACTCTTGCTGGCGATACATTGCTCACTGTGGGAAGCTGGCGAATGGCTCGAACCGGATCAGCCGGCATCTATCACGTCCTCCGCAAAACCTCTGCGGACATCACTTGGAAATCGGTCAATCGGGGGATGTTGTCACTGGCCGGTGGTTTGTTCCGGGGGTTGAACGTTTACCTGTGGATAGGCACCGCCCTAGTCTGTATTGGTAACTGGGTAAAAAGTTATTTCAAGCGAACGGACGTGCAGCGCTGGTGTGAGCAGAGTACCTGGGGCAATGACGCTAAAGGTTGGGATACGGATCAGCAACGCCACGAACTGGCCAAGGCCATCTACCGGCCAAACTTGTTGGTGAAGGCGGAACAGGCTGCTCTGGATGGGCGCACGAGCTACTGCGCATTCCGGATCGAATTACCGGGACTGAGTTTGCTGGAAGCGGATAACATGGAATGGGCGATCCTGCGGCAGGAAGGGACGGCTTGGGAGCCAGACCACGACTACTGGAATCAGGCCATTACTACTAATAGCATGGGCGCGGCGGGCGTTGCCCTTGAATTGTCCCTGACCGGAGCTGACCTGGATGCGGTCGATGGATTCTATTTGGCTTTTCGCTACAAGGCTGCAAACTCCCCCAACTGGTTGCCAGAGACAGACGAGGCGTACCATTACAAGCTGACCTTGCACGAGCAGGGTAATTTACCGATGGTAGGCGCTAACGAAACGAAAGAGTGGCAGCCGATAACACCGCTGGATGGGCCCGACACTCGATTGACCCCGTTGATCATCAACTACCATGCCCCGGTAAACTACCCCATTAAGTCCTGACTATGACCAAAGCTAACGAAAGCCCATCATCAACTCAAACATCGCCTGAGCCCGACTGGGAAGTCGGAGCGCGCCGAACCACTAAAGATGGTCGGTTACTGGCTCTGAGTCCGGAGCCGGCAACGACAGGTGAAAGGGCGGTAGACGTCAATGCTTGGATTCGACGGAAAACCGAGGGCTGGCTGGATTTGCAGCATGGCAACCTGTTGTTTGGGGCCGAATTTGCGTTGATGTTTTTAAGCCTATTTATCTTAATGATGCTGTTCGCTACGGCTATCACAGTTGATGCCTATCTCCAGGATGGGCAAATGACATGGATTCCGTACAGTGTTGTGGGGGGGATGAACATGTTAATCACCGTCCCTTGGGGTCTTTACATGCATTTCCTGGGTAACAAAGCCGTGAAAGAAACGCCTCCGGTGAGACTGAACCGGCATCGCCGGGAAGTGGCCATGCCGCGCTGGACGGGAGGAAAGGAATACAAACTGCCATTTTGGAATGAAAGTGCAGAAGGATGGGCTTATGTGACGGTTGTATTCACCATTGTCGCTGTTTTTGCGCCATTTATGTTGGAGGATGCGACAAAAGAGTATCGCAATACGATAATAATGTGGGCCTTGGCTGTGCTTGCAATAGAGTTTTTAGTTATCGGCACCTACCTCTTCTTCGCCCTCCGCTTGAAGAAAAAACACGACCCCAAACTCGTCTACGAAATCTACCCGTGGGAGAAATTGGTCGCCTACATCGAAACCCGCCAGGACATCGGCCCCGGCCTGATGGCTACACACACAGTGCTCACCCTGGCGATTCCGAAACCCAACGACCCGGAATCGGCCTTGGCGGCTGCAAGTATTAACGTAGGTCATGAAACAGCCGGTCTGGCCCAGTGGGAGTGCATTCGCCAGTTCATGGAAAACGGCCCCGAGGCCTGCCCGGATCCGAAGGAGGACGAGACTCTAGCTCACTACAAAACCAAATGCCGCCAAGCCCGCAAAGAAATGTCCCTGTTACCCTGGCTAGGCAAGAAAGTGGGCGACTGGTTCTTTCAGCGTTACTTAGCCCACATCATCACTGAACGCCGCATCAAGACCTTGGCCCTGAAGAGCTTGCCAGAAGAGTTGAAAGCCTGGTCCGCGCCTTTGTCTAAAGAGCAATGGGCCAAGCCATCCGAGGCACTACAGGGTCTGAATCAGCAACTCACCCGTGCTTACGAGCGGGGCCTGAAGTTTACCCAGATGGGGCCAGTGTCCGAATGGCAGGCAGTGCGTGAGGAGAAGCAGCAACAAAAGCGGGGGAGGGGGCGTTTCCGAGCCTGAGCGTCTTATTGATCAATGGGTTTTACCCCTTCGAAAGTCGTTAAAAGCATTATTCGAAAAGGAATTCAGTTATGGCTCGCAGGCTTCTCATCCCTTTATTTCTGGTATCCCTTGGTACGTTTTCTCACGCTGTCGTCTACCAATGGACAGATGCCAATGGCCAAACCCATTTCGGCGATCGCCCACCGGCGCAGGCGAGTTCCAGTGAAGTACGCGTGAATGCTGCCCCTGCACAGGCCGATACTGCCGCCCGTGAGCGGCATCAGAAAATGACGGAGTTCGTGAACCAGCAACAGCAGGAGCGGGAGGCGAGACAAGCGGCAGAAGCGAAGGCCCGGATGCAGGCCGAGCGACAATCAGAGGCCTGCCGTAAGCTTCACGCCCGCCTGAAGCATATGGAAAGTATCTCCACCTTCTACAACCTCAATGATAAAGGGGAGCGGGTGTTTGTCTCCGAAGAACAGAACCTGCAGATACGAGACCGGTTCCGGGCCAGTGTGCGCGAAAAATGCGGTGGCTAATCGCATCTTACGGCCGACGGCCATCGGGTTGACGTTGATCAAGAGCGCTCTCAAGCCATAGGCATACAGTGAACTCAGGCACCAACAAAACCCAGGAGAACACCAGGAATGACCATCGAAAAGCATGATCTGTTGCACGAGCTTCCCGAGTCCAGGGAAGCCATTCACCAACTGAAAACCAGCAACAGCCACTTTGCCAAGCTGTTTGACGAGTACCATGATCTCGACCACGAGGTTCACCGCATCGAAACCGGTGTTGAGAACACATCAGACGAGTATCTGGAAGAGCAGAAGAAAAAACGCCTGCACCTGAAGGATCAGCTTTACACCATGATTCGTGAGCATGAGGCTTCCGTCGCGGGCTGATACCTACATTATAGCCGGCCGGTAGGTTAGACTGGCCGGCTTTAATTCAGCTTAAGGAGCCCAAAATGATCTGGACCGTATACCTTTCCGGCGAAATCCACACCGACTGGCGTGAGCAGATTGCTGCGGGTGCCGAGGCGGCCGGCCTGCCGGTTGAGTTCACCTCTGCCAATACCGACCACGAATCCAGCGACGCTGCGGGCGATTTCCTGGGCAAGCCGGAGAGCAACTTCTGGCGTGATCACCAGTCTTCCAAGGTGAACGCCATCCGCACCAAGACTCTGATTGAGCAGTGCGACCTGGCGGTTATCCGCTTTGGCGACAAGTACAAGCAGTGGAACGCGGCCTTCGACGCCGGCTACTGTGCCGCCATGGGCACGCCATACATCACGCTGCATGATGAAGATATCGTGCACCCGCTCAAGGAAGTAGATGCAGCTGCCATGGCTTGGGCACAAACGCCGGAGCAGGTGGTTGAGCTGCTGAAGTACGTAACGGCCTGAGCAAAGAGTTTTTCGGAATACCTTCAACAGGATGTAAAAAGGGCAAAGGAACATGCCACTCTTCACGACCGGCAGTGCCAGGGCAGCAGCCCTGGCACTCAGCCTGCTTTTTCTTTCGTTACTTGCCACTTATCCGCCTCAGGCCTATGCGGGGCCTCCGGCCATTCCCCTGGCGAATGTCTATCACCCAAGCGTAAACCTCGAGGATTACTGGGTCAGTGAAAAGCTGGACGGTGTCCGGGCTTATTGGGATGGCGAGAAGCTCTGGTCCCGGGGAGGGCATGTGTATGCGGCGCCGGACTGGTTTACGGCGCAGTTTCCGTCACATCCGCTGGACGGTGAACTCTGGAACGGTCGCGGGCGCTTTGCCGAGTTGTCCGGGGTGGTGCGCAAGGGGCAGCCGGTGGACGAGGAATGGCGTCAGGTGAGGTTTCACGTGTTTGACCTGCCTGTTCCTGAAAAGGTGTTCGAGCAGCGTTATCGCCAGTTGAAGCAGCTGGTTGAAGGTTCTGGTTCACCGTATCTGGCCCTGGTGGTGCAGCGCCCGGTTGCCAGCCATCCTGAACTGGTGGCAGAGCTTGAACAGGTCGTGGCTGCCGGTGCGGAAGGCCTGATGCTCAAGCGCAGAAACAGCCGGTACCAGGCCGGCCGTTCAGATGATCTGCTGAAAGTGAAAACCCACGACGACGCCGAAGCCACGGTGGTTGGTCACCTGCAAGGTAAGGGCAAGTACAAGGGGCTGATGGGATCGCTGGAAGTGGAGTTGGCCAATGGCCGTCGCTTTCGTATTGGCACCGGATTCAGTGATGTTGAGCGACACAATCCGCCGACTGTTGGCACGGTGATCACCTTCCGCTACCGGGGCGTCACGGCCACCGGCTTGCCCAGGTTTGCCAGCTTTCTGCGCGTGCGAAATGATGAGCCGGAGGTGAGCCCCGATTAGGGCTCTACCGCCTTGCTGCTCTCGGCGAGCTCTTCCAGTGTGCTGTATTGACATTCCTGTTCGGCAACAAAGCTTCTGGCGGAATCGGTCAGGATGTTGTCATCCCGCATAAACCGGCGGCCCAGCAGTACCGGGTAGGCGAACCTGCCCCGGTCGGTGAGGGAAAACTGGGTTTCGTGCATCTTGCCGGCGATGCAGAATTCCATTTTCACCACATGCCGGCGCTGGGAGGGCGCACCTTTGCGCTTGATCAGCACCGTGCGGTAAACCGGCCGCTCGAATTCCAGGATGACTTCGTCGTGTTCCAGCTCACCTTCGCTGGGCTGGTCTTCATGATCGCCCAGCGGGAGCTGGAAGCGCACCCATTCCTCGTTGTCTTTCTCGAAAGATTCCACGTTCACTGCATGCAGCGACGAGGTCTTGGCGCCTGTGTCCAGGCGCGCTTTCAGCCGGATGCCGGTTTCGCCCATCACCACCCATTCAATGAAACCGAGCACTTCCGGTTCGGCAGAGCTTTCTGGTTGGGGCTCGGCAAGGGCCGGGCTGGCTGAGAACAACAGGCTCGTCAGGGCGATGATGGCAAATCGCATAGGCTACTTCCTCTGGCTGCTCAGTGGACAACAGGCGCGCACGGCCGGTTTGGGTGGTACGGGCACAAAGACTAGCAGGATCAGGTGTCTGTCGCCCTTTCGGGCAGATTAACAAACGTTGAGCCACGGCACTCTGGTTTGCCCCGGGGCCGCATTCTGGCCCGAAAATGGCCAGTGCAAAGCACCGCCAAGGGCGTACACTGGAAGGATACACGGGAGATAACCATGGTGTCTGTTCCTTCCGCTGGGCGAGTCCAGCAACACATTTCAGCCATCGCCAGCGGCTTTCTGGGTGACTGGCTGGAGCACCGGGGCAACGCACTGGCGGTGCCGATGACGGTGTTTGCCGACGGCGAGCCGCTGGATCTTCTGAACCCCCGGCCCGCTGCGCCGGGCAGTGTGCTGTGCCTGTCCATCCATGGCTTAATGGAGCTGGAATCAGTATGGGATTTTCCGGGCCAGCCAGGCAAGCACTATGGCACCGGGCTGGCTGAACGGTTAGGGGATGCTTCGGCCCTCAAGCTCCGTTTCAATTCCGGTCGGCCCATCTATCGCAATGGCCAGGACCTGGCCGCGCTGCTGGAGCGGCTGGTCAGCAACTGGCCGGTACCGGTAACACGCCTTGTCCTGCTTGGCCACAGTATGGGCGGCCTGCTGATTCGCAGTGCCTGTCATTACGGGGCGGAAAATGATGATAGCTGGGTCCGGCTGAACCCGGACTGCGTGTACATCGGCTCGCCCCACGACGGTTCCTGGCTGGCAGTCGGTGCCCACAAGGCCGCCGGCTGGCTCAACCGGGTGCCCCGGGATTACCTGAAGGTGGTGGGCGAGGTGATCGACCTGCGCAGTGAAGGCATTCGCAACCTGTCACGGGGCGAGGTGTTTGAACCGGGCACGGCGCACCAGCCGCTGTTAGCCGGCGCCCGGCATTATGTGATCAGCGGCCTGCTGGCCAGGGGTGAAGAGCACCTGGTGAATGCCTTGTTTGGCGATGCGCTGGTGCATGAGGCCAGCGCCCGGGGTGCCAGGCAGCCGGGCTGGCAGCTGACCGGCACAGCGAATTTTCCGGGGGTGGATCACATCCGCCTGGCCCATCATTCAGCCGTAGCACGGCAACTTGAGGAGTGGCTGGTATGAAACTAACCCATAGCAATGCCCATTGGTGGCTCGGCGTGGCAGACCTGCTGGCCCATGGCGTGCAACACGGAGCGGTCAAGCTGCAACGGATTCACCTTTCGGTGGCGGATGAGAGCTTTCGGGTGCTGGAAGCCATTCCCGCAACCCGGCACAGCAGTCGCATCGTGCGTGTCTGCCACCACGAAATATCCCGCCTGAGCTATACCGGCGTGTCGCTGGCCGGGCGGGCAGCCGCCGGGCTGGCAGCCAGGGCCGCTGCGGGGCATGCCCGGAAACATGACCTGAATGTGAATAATCCTTAGTACGGTTTTAACCCAAAACGCGAAATTTCCCCGGTAGGGTAGGTTCACGCAATCGGGAACGAGTCGTCCCGGTTGTTCGTTTCGACGAATGGAAACCTGACCACAGAGGAAAACGCGTTATGAGCTACAAAGCCAGTTTTGCGTGTGCCACCGTTCTGAGTGCTGCTGTATTCACCGCCCCGGCCGTCTGGGCGCAGGACAGCGTCAGCCGTGATCAATCCGGCCCCTACATCAGCGGTAGCTACGGGGGCTACAAGTCCCACGGTGGCGAGTTCGAGGATGAGAACGACTTGCTGGGTGCTGCCTTGGGTTACCAGTTCAACGAATTCTTCGCCCTGGAGGCCGAGTACATCGATTTCGGCAACTTCGGTGATGACGAGGTAGAGGGCAAGCTTAAAGGTGCCGGCCTGAGTGCCATTGGCCGCCTGCCGCTGACCAACAGTTTCGGTGTGTATGCCAAGGCAGGTGCCTTTGCCTCGGCGTTTGATGTAGACGCTTTCGATGAAAGTGAAACCTACGATGAAGTAAACCCGTATGTCGGTGCCGGTGTGGATTTCCGGGTGACCGAGCAGCTGACAGCGTTCGCCGAATACAACCGCTACAACGTGGATATCGATGAAGACGACTTCAACGGCCAGGTGACTAATGACGGCCCGGACTTCGATACTGGCCGGGTGGGCCTGAAGTTCCAGTTCTGAGCCGCCTGAAACCAACAAGCGCAGCCCGGCGAGGCTGCGCTTGTTGAGTTTAAGGGACCTGGATTACTGCTGGTTTTCCAGCTCACCAAAGGTGTCGGCAAACAGCGCCGTAGACAGGTAGCGCTCGGCGGAATCCGGCAGGATCACCACAATGTTCTTGCCCTGGTGCTCCGGCTGTTTGCTTACCCGGACGGCTGCCGCTACTGCAGCTCCGCAGGAGATGCCGCACAGAATCCCTTCTTCTTTCATCATCCGGTGTGCCATGGCCATGGCGTCTTCGTTGCTGATGGCTTCAACCTGGTCCACCAGGTCCATATCCAGGTTGCCCGGAATAAAGCCGGCGCCGATGCCCTGGATTTTATGGGGGGCCGGTTTGGGGTCCTGGCCGTTGCGCACCTGGGTGATGATCGGCGAATCGGTGGGTTCCACGGCTACGGTGGTCACAGCCTTGCCCTTGGTCTGTTTGAGGTAGCGGGAAACACCGGTCAGGGTGCCACCGGTGCCCACGCCGGAAACAAAGATGTCCACTTCGCCGTCGGTGTCGTTCCAGATTTCCGGGCCGGTGGTGTCTTCATGGATGCGCGGGTTGGCCGGGTTCTCGAACTGCTGGGGCAGGAAGTGGTTGTCCGGGGCTGCCGCCACCAGTTCTTCCGCCCTGGCAATGGCGCCGGCCATGCCCTTGGCGGGTTCGGTCAGTACCAGGTCTGCGCCCAGGGCTTTCAGCACCTTGCGGCGTTCCAGGCTCATGGAGGCAGGCATGGTCAGTACCAGTTTGTAACCCCGGGCGGCTGCCACGTAGGCCAGGGCAATACCGGTGTTGCCGCTGGTGGGTTCAACGATAGTCATGCCGGGCTTCAGAACGCCGCGTTTTTCCGCATCCCAGATCATGGCGGCGCCAATGCGGCACTTGACGGAATAGGCCGGGTTGCGGCCTTCAATCTTGGCCCAGATCGTGGCGCCGTCGTTCACCCGGTTCAGTCTTACCAAGGGGGTGTTGCCGATGGAAAGGGAATTGTCGTTATAGATGCGTGCCATGGTTTGCTCCTGGTGTCTGATAAGATCTGCAGATCCTACCCCTACAGGTCTGGCCAAGGCCAGACTGTGAGCGGGCATATTCAGAACCAAACGGAGTAAGGTTATGAACGAAACCCCCTTCGACTGGGCACAGAGTCCGGCTGCGGTCTGGCGCCGCCATCGCTCAGGCCTGCGGGCCATTCGCCGGCTGGATCCGATCAGCTGGGACGATCTCACCGGCATCGCGCGGCAAAAACAGGCCCTGGCCCGCAACACCGAGCGCTTCCTGGCGGGCGAGCCGTCCAATAACGCACTGTTGTGGGGTTCCCGGGGTACCGGCAAGTCGTCGCTGATCAAGGCCTTGCTGAACCGTTACCGGGATCAGGGGCTGCGGATGATCGAGGTGGACAAAGACGACCTGGTAAACCTGCCGGAAATTGTCGATGACATCTGTGACCTGCCGTACCGGTTTGTGATCTTCTGCGATGACCTGTCGTTCGATGTGGGGGAGTCCGGTTACAAGGCGCTGAAGAGCGTGCTGGAAGGCTCGCTGGAGTTACCGCCGGAGAATGTGCGGGTGTATGCCACCTCCAACCGCCGGCACCTGATGCCGGAGTTCATGAGCGACAATGTGAAAAGCGAAGTGCGGGATGGCGAGTTGCATCCGGCGGAGGCTATCGAGGAGCAGGTGTCGCTGGCCGACCGCTTTGGCCTGCAGCTGTCGTTCTATCCCTTCTCCCAGGATATCTACCTGCAGGCGGTGGATGCCCTGTTCCCGCAAGTGGCAGACCGGGAGCAACTGCATATCGAAGCGGTGCGCTTTGCCACCGGCAAGGGCGTACGCAACGGCCGCACCGCCCAGCAGTTTTTCCGCCAGTTTGCCGGCGACCCCCGGTTCACCTGAGGCCGGCTACTGCCGGCGGGCCATCTTGATAAACCGGTGGTGAATCATGCGGATGCCGATGAACACCAGCACCATCACCACCGGAATGGCAACGCCCAGCACCAGCGAGTGATTAAAGGCTACGCCGGCCTCGCGCAGGGTATCCAGTGCCAGCTTCAGCAGGCCGATCAGGTAGTAGGAAATGGCCACCACCGAGAAGCCTTCCACGGTGTGCTGCATCATCAGCTGGATGCGCGAGCGCCGGTCCATGGAGCTGAGCAGTTGCTGGTTCTGGCTCTGGATGGCCAGTTCCACCCGGGTGCGCATCATGTCCGAGGCCCGGTCTACCCGGCGTGACAGGTCTTCCAGGCGTTCACCCACGGCCTCACAGGTTTTCACCGCCGGGGTCAGCCGCCGGGTCATGAACTCGGTGAGGGTGAGGTGTCCGGACACTTCGTCTTCCCGCAGTTCTTCCAGCCGGGTCAGTACCAGCCGGTGGTAGGCCCGGGTGGCGGAAAAGCGGAAGGTGGAATGGGCCCGGAAAGCTTCAATGCGCGAGGCAATGTTGGTCAGCTCCGCCAGGATCTTTTGTTCGTCCAGGGTTTCGTTGTCGGCCAGTGACTGGGTGATGTTTACCAGTTGCTGATCCATGTCGTTCAGGGCCGGGGTGATTTCCCGGGCCAGGGGCAGGGCGAGAAGCGACATCAGCCGGTAGGTTTCGATTTCCATCAGGCGCTGCACCAACCGGCCCAGCTGGCTGTCTGACATGCTGTGGTTAAGCACCATAAACCGCCCGAACTGGTCGCTGTGCAACTGGAAGGTGCCCAGAATCCGCGCAGCCCCTTCCTGCGGACTGCTGCCCACCAGGCGCATGCCTTCAAAGTGTTTACGCATGAACGCCAGCTCGTTGCGAGCGCTTTCAGACGATGGCCGTACTTCCACATGGAAGGCCCCTACCACCGTGCCTTCGAGTTCGTTCAGCCAGCCGTCCGGCAGCAGGCTGATGCCGGTTTCGGCAAACGGATCGGCATCGAAGTCCCGCAGGTTGGTGAAGGTGTAGGTGGTGAACTCCATGTGCACTTCCCGGCGGATGCGCAGCGGGCCGAAATCCTGTTCGTAGCAACTGACTTCCTGCTCCGGCCAGTGTTCGCCCAGCAACCGGTGCAGGTTCTGCAGGTGGCGGAACTGGCTTTGCCGCTGGGCCGGGGTGGTCAGCAGGGCGATCTGGGTAACCCGGGCGCGTGAAGGCAGCACCTGGAACGGGCGGGAATGGAGTTCCTGGTACAGATCGGCCCGGAGCGGGTGGAAATCCAGGGGGCGTGGCTGGGAGGTCACGGAGCTGTCCTTGGTTATGCTGGTTGTACAGGGATGATAACGCGGAAGCACACGCCGTCAATTCCGTTATGGTGCTGGTTGAAGGCTTCCACCTTACCACCATGGTAGTCGGCAATCAGTCGGACAATCAGCAGGCCCTGGCCCAGGTGGCCTTCGGCCTTGCCTTCCCTTCGGGTGACAAAGGCACCGAAGATATTCACACCGGCGGTTTCCGGCAGCTGTGAGCCTTCGTTGAAGATATCCAGCTGGTAGTGGTCTGTTCGATGTTGCAGGCGTGCCTCGATGTTGCCCTGTTCCGGGGTGAAATCCCGGGCGTTATCCACCAGCTTGTCGAGCATTTGTACCAGCATTTCCGGGTTGCCCAGCAGGGGGCAGCCATTGGGCGGTCCCTGATAGTGAATCCGGTGCCGGTCATCCAGCTGTTGGTAGGCAGCACAGGCCTGGCTGGCGACCTCGGCCAGGTCAAAGGGTTCTTTGTCGGCCTGGTCAAAGCTCTGTTCCAGCCGGGCTGCTTCGCTCATGCTCGTGAGAATGCGGCGCAGGCGTTCGGTGGCGGCGGAAGCCCGCTCCAGGTATTCCCGGCGCTCGGTTTCCGACTGGCTGTGGGCCAGGTTCTCCAGCGAGGAGCGCACCACCGCCACCGGGGTTTTCAGCTCGTGGGACAGCCGGCGGGAAAAACTTTCCAGGTACCGGTTATAGCTTTGCAGGCGGTCGACCATCTGGCCGAAGTGCTGCTGCAACTGGCCCAGCTCATCGCCGGATCTTGGCACAGGCACCGGGCCGAGGATGCGGCCATCGTCATCCACACTGGCACTCACCAGCCGCTGCAGGCGGGTTATGCGCCACGACAACCAGCTGGCATAGCCCAGCAACACCAGCATCAGCGCCAGGATGATCAGCAGGGAGCGGGCCAGTACACTGCCGAGGGCCGAGCCGGAAACACTCAGCAGCTGGTCCAGGGATTGCTCCAGCAGCAGTGACCGGCCATCGAACAGGGGGTGTGCCGTGGCCAGCCACAGGGAATCGTCCGGGTGTTTTACCAGCCCGTTGTCGGGTACCTGGCGGCTGTTCAGCTGGAAGTCGGAGCCGGTCAGTATCAGCGGTTCTGGCTGATACCAGCGTACCAGTGCGCGCAGGCTGTTCAGGATGGCGGTATCCAGGATTTGCCCGGGCGACAGGTTCTCGAAATCGGCATTGTTCCGGCCCTCCCGGCTGGTAGTGGCGGTTATCCAGCCGGCAGGCTCGGTGATGGTGACCTGCTGTCCCGGCCCCAGTTGCCGGCCCAGGGCCCGCTCCAGAACCCGGTGAGGATAGATCAGTGCCGGCAGGGGCTCGGCCCCGGTTCCGGTTCCGGCCAGAGTTGCTCCGGTATCGCTGCGGGCCACCCGAAAGCCCAGGCGGCTGCCCTGGGCGGGCAGGGGCATTCGCACTTCCAGCTGCCAGCTGTTGGTGCGGATACGCCAGGTGGCATGCACCCGGTAATCCCGGCGCTCCGGTTCACGGGCGTTGGTGGCCCGTACTTCATCCGGTTTTATGTGCCAGATGCGTGGGTCGGCGGGTTGTTCCAGGTCGCTGGCGGGGGCCTGCAGCCAGAGCTCGAAGCGGTCATAGGGCTGCTCTGGCCGGGCCGGGTTGAAGGGTGTCAGTGAGTGTTGCTGAACATCCGTTAACAGGTATAGGTAACGATCGTCGGCCGCTGCCTGCCAGCGCAGTTGTGGCTCGTTGTCGCTGGTTGCGGCGCTTTGCCAGGGTTGCCGGTGGTCCTGGTCTTCATAGCTGGGCCAGACAAAGGTGTCGCCTGGCGTCTGCACGGGGCGGGCATACACCACCGGGTCGCCGGCAATGGCCGGCTGCCCCAGCAGCAGGTCGTCGGCCAGCTCGGTCAGCCGGGTGCTCTGGGTTTGCAGCTGCTGCAGGGTTTGCTGGCGCAGGGCCGCGTCCAGCTCCAGCACAAAACTGAGGCCGGCCCAGGGGATCAGCAGCATCAGCAGGCTGGCCAGGAACAGCTGGCGCTTCAGGCTCAAGGGTTACACCTCACGGGCATTCCAGCGGTAGCCCATGCCGTAGGCGGTCTGGATGCCATCAAAGGTTTCGTCCAGCTGAATAAATTTGCGCCGGATGCGTTTGATGTGGGAAGTCACCGTGTTGTCGTCCAGCACGGTGCTGGCGGCTTCCATCAGCTGGTCCCGGGTGCGGACATGGCCGGGGTGCTGGACCAGTGCGTGCAGCATCCAGAATTCAGTCACTGTCAGGTCCACCGGCTGGTCGTTCCAGGCGACGGTCATGCGGTCTACATTCATGGTCATCCGGCCCCGGTGAATCACTTCGTCCGGCTTCTGCAGGGCTTCGGCCCAGGCCTCGGCCCGGCGCAGCAGGGCGGTGATGCGGGCCAGCAGGTGGTCCAGGCTCATGTCCTTGGTTACGTAGTCGTCGGCGCCAAGGCGCAGGCCGTGTACCGAGTCGATGTCGCTGTCCCGGGCGGTCAGGAAAATAATCGGCAGGGTGGCCGACAGGGCCCGCAAATCCTGGCACAGGGTAAAGCCGCCTTCCGGTTCGTCGCCCAAGCCTACATCGATAATAGCCAGGTCTGGCAGGCTCTGGCGCAGCACCTGCCAGGCGGAGGGCCGGTCACCATAGGCGGATACCCGGTAGCCCCGGCGTTCAAATGCGGCCCGGTAGTTGTCGCGGATACCGGCCTCGTCTTCAATCAGAACAATGTGTTTTTTCATGGCTGTGTGTTTCACCGGAATGTGCTGCCATTAAACCACGCTCAAGGGTTGGTACAAGTTATGCCGGCCCGATTGCCATAATTCATCATTATTTGTAGCCAGCCTGCCCGTTTCTGCCACGGCGGCGCCCGTTCCGGCTGTTGCAATGGCATCACCAACTTCCACTAAAAGGATGACGTGATGATGTTGCTATCGCTGCTTGCCAACCCGGCCGTGCGGGCCGACCTTTATCCACAAACTATCCGCACCGCTCGCCCGCTGATCAACAAACGCCTGTGGCTGCGCTGTGCCGAAGGTGTGAGCCTGTGGCTGGCGGTTCTGCTGATGCTGTTTGTCCACCCGCTGTATGCCGAGGCCAGTGACCGGCAAGCCGGGCAAGCTGAGGAAGCCGGCCAGCTTTACTTTGTCGACAGCCAGGGCAACCGGCAGCAGCCGGCACTGGTTCTGGACAGTGAGTTTCAGGTGCGGGTGTCCGGCCTGCTGGCGGAGACCACGCTTACCCGGGAATTCCGCAATACCAGTGATTCATGGCACGAAGGCATTTTCGTGTTTCCGTTACCGGAACAGGCCGCCGTATTTGGGTTGACTATGACCGTGGGTGAACGCCGGATTGTCGGGCGTATCGAGCCCCGGGCCAAGGCCCGGGAAACCTATGAGAAAGCGAAGTCTGCCGGCCAGCACGCCGCCACGCTGGAGCAGCAGCGCCCCAATCTGTTTACCAGCCGGGTGGCCAACATCCCGCCCGGGGAAACCGTCCGGGTGGAGGTTCGCTACCAGCAACCGGTGAGCTATCGCCACGGCGAGTTCGAGTTGCGCCTGCCCACCACGCTCACGCCCCGTTACATGCCGGGTGAACTGGTTGTCGAGACAGCAACGCAGTGGCAGGCGGGCTGGGCCACGGCCACCACGCAAGTGCCGGATGCTGCGGAGATCAGCCCGTTCACGGTGCGGGCGGCTGATGTGGATGAGCGCAGCCACCGGGCCCGGATTGAGCTGGCCATCGACAGTGGATTCCCGCTGGCCGGGGTAACCAGCCCCAGTCACAGCCTGGTGACCGAGGCCGACGGCGGCCGGGTGGTGGTGCGCCCGGAAGCCCGGGAAGTGCTGATGGATCGTGACCTGATTGTGCGCTGGCGGCCGTTAACCAGCCGGGAACCGGCTGCGGCGGTGTTTCACCAGCAGTGGCAGGGTGAGGATTTTCTGATGGCGATGATATTGCCCCCGGACGCCACCGGCCCGGTGTTGCGCCGGGAGCTGTTGTTTGTGATTGATACCTCCGGGTCCATGGCAGGAGAGTCCATTGTCCAGGCCCGTTCAGCGCTGCTGAAAGGACTGGATAGCCTGCGCCCGGGGGACTATTTCAACGTTATTCAGTTCAATTCCCAGGCCCACAGCCTGTTTGCCCGCCCGGTGCCGGCCGAGGGCCATTACCTGGCCCGTGCGAGGCGGTATGTGGAAGGTCTGAACGCCAACGGCGGCACGGAAATGGCGGGGGCGCTGTCACTGGCGATGGCGATGGAACAAGCGCCGGCAGAAGGACTGGTGCAGCAGATGGTGTTTATCACCGATGGTGCCGTAGGTAATGAATCGGCCTTGTTCGAGCGGATTCGTACCGGCCTTGATGAACGAAGGTTGTTCACCGTGGGAATCGGCTCGGCCCCCAATATGCACTTTCTGCGCGAAGCGGCCCGCTGGGGCCGTGGCGAGTTCACCGCGGTGCACAATACCGGTGAGGTGAATCGCGCCCTGAACGGCCTGTTTGCGGCCATGGAAGCCCCGGTGATGAGTGATCTGACCGTGCGCTGGCCCACCGGTGGCAATCCGGTGGAAACGGTGCCGGCCAGGCCCGGAGACCTGTTTCAGGGTAGCCCGCTGGTGCAGGTGGTACGCGGTGTGCCCGCCGGTGGTGAGCTGGAGGTCTCTGGCCGCTTGCCCGGCGGCCGGCCCTGGAACACCCGGCTTGATTTGGGCAATGCCGCCCCGGCCAGCGGCCTGAACCGCCAGTGGGCCCGGGGCCGGATAGACGAGCTGATGGATGCCGCCCGCCTGCAGGGTGAGGCGCCGGATGAGCCGGCAATCGTGGCGTTGTCGGTGCAGCACGGGGTGATGTCGCCGTTCACCAGTTTTGTGGCGGTCGAGGAGCAACCGGCCCGACCGGCGGAGGCGAAGCTGGACACCGAGGCGGTTCCCACCTTGCTGCCAGCAGGTAGCCGGGAGGGCATGTTGCGTTACCCGCAAACTGCCACCGCCTGGCCGTTGCTGGCGGCACTGGGCCTGTCCGGATTGATGCTGGCACTGGCCATGTTGCTGCTGAACCGGAGGCCGGCATGATGAACCGCCTGCTATTGCTGTTGTTTGGTGCCTCCGCCACCGTGTTGATGTTCGGCCTGTGGATTCCGTTCAAGGCGCTGGTAGCCCAGGAGCTGCTGGCACTGGCCTGGGCCGAAACCCAGGCGCGGCAAGTGGAAGCCCGGCCCTGGCCCTGGGCCGATACCTGGCCGGTGGCCAGGCTGGAGTTGCCGGAGCTGGGGGTGTCGATGATTGTGCTGGAGGGCCTGCACGGAGAAAGCCTGGCATTTGGCCCGGGGCGGATGGTCACCGGGGAGCAGGGGCCGGTGATTCTGGCTGGCCACCGGGATACCCATTTCCGGCCCCTGGAGCACCTTGAGCAGGGCCACCGGGTGCAGCTGCAGGGCCAGGACCAGCAGTGGCAGCAGTATCAGGTAACCGGAACCCGGGTGGTGGACAGCAGAACAGAGTCCATCGATACCAGCACCTTCGGCCCGGATACCCTGCTGCTGGTAACCTGTTACCCGTTTGATGCGCTCGATGCCAACGGCCCGCTGCGTTTCGTGGTGGAGGCAAAACCGGTTAACAGACCGGTACAAAAGGATACTGTTGCCGCCCTCTGATTTTGGCGTACACTTGTGCGCCAAAATTTCGAGTAACGGTAAAGCTGTATGGCAGTCGCAAGAAAAATCCTGGCCTGGCTGAGTGTTCCGCTGATTTGCATGCTGGCCCTGATTGGCTACATCGCACGGCCTTTCAACCCGGATAACAACCGTTTGCTGGCCTGGACACTGGCCCGTGTGGGGCGCTGTCTGCTGGGTATGAAGCGCCCTTTGTATGGCGCCGAAAACATGCCGCAAGACCGGCCCACGGTAATCATCGCCAACCACCAGCAGAACGACGACCTGTTCGTGGTGGGCGACCTGCTGCCGCCGCGTACCGTGGCGGTGGGTAAGTCCTCACTGGTCTGGTTGCCGTTCTTCGGCCAGGTGTTCTGGCTCGGCGGCAACATCATCCTCAATCGCGGCCGCTCCCATAAAGCCGTTGCAGCCATGCAGGCTACCAGTGATGCTATTCACAAAGACCGCAAAAGCATCTGGGTGTTTCCTGAAGGCACCCGTAGCCGTGGCCGGGGCCTCGGCAGTTTCAAGAAAGGCGCTTTCCACACGGCCATTGCCGCCGGAGCCCCCATCACCATGGTGTGTGTCGGCGAGTATCACAGCCAAACCCGTGGCTGGGCCGGCCGCCGGAAACCGGTGCCGGTACATATCCTGCCGCCGGTAGAAACCACCGGCCTGACCCGTGACGATGTGCCGGAGCTGATGGCCCGGTGTCACCAGCAAATGGCAGACGCCATCACAGCCCTCGGCCACCGCCCCGGAACTGCTTGAATGCCTGCCCGAAACAGGGCAGTCTTCTGGCAGGATTGAACACCACATAAGAGGAGTGGATAAATGAGCTTTCTCTGGTTTCTGATTATCGGTGGCCTGGCCGGCTGGCTGGCAGGCCTGATCATGAAGGGCAAAGGCTTCGGCGTATTGGCCAATATCGGTATCGGTATTGTCGGCTCGGTGATTGGCGGTGTGCTGTTCAGCATGCTGGGCCTGGCGGTAAAGAGCATGGTCGGTGAGCTGGTGACAGCCACGGTGGGTGCTGTGTTGCTGCTGGCCGTGGTCAACAAAATCAAGCAGGGCTGACATGATCGTACCCGTAACCGCAGTCTTCGCGGCCGTTATCGGCCTGTTGTTGCTGGTGCTCTCGGGCCAGGTGGTGAAGTACCGGCTCAAGTACCGCATGGGTCTGGGGGTGAATGACGACCCGGAGTTTGAAGCGGCGGTGCGCGCCCACGCCAACCTGGTGGAATACGCGCCGGTTGGCCTGATCATGCTGGCCATTGCCGAGTTGAACGGTGTCGCCAGCGGCCTGATCTACTGGACCGGCATGGCATTAGTGGTCGGGCGAATCCTGCATGCCTGGGGCATGATCAATGGCAAAGGTGGCCCTCACAAGGCCCGTATGATCGGTATTCTGCTGACCTGGCTGGCGATCCTGGTGGCGGCGTTGTTGCTGCTGTGGAATGTCTGGCAGGTATACGGCTGAGCCGGATAGCTGTCTAAGGAACGGGGCCCTCGAGGCCCCGTTTCTGTTTACGGCGCGTGACGTTTCAGAGGGCCTGGGCCATATCCACGGTAAGATACTCCAGTTCCACCCGCCGGTTGGCTGCGTGGTCTTCCGGCCGGGTCAGGGGGCGTTCGGCGCCCCAGGTGGTCATCAGGATAGCACTTTGCGGCACGCCCTCCTGAATCAGCAACCGGGCTACAGCGTTGGCACGCAGCCTGGCCAGGAAGCGGTTGTACTCGGGTGAACCAAAGTTGTCGGTATGGCCGTGGATTCTGACCCGTACACCGGGGTGGTTTTTCAGGTAGGCGGCATGCTGGCGCATAATGGCAGCATCGCCGGCGTCAGGCACATGCTTGTTAAAACCATAGTGGAACCGGGTGCGGTGAGGGCGGCCGGCTTCTGTCCCCAGCGAATCTGCCATTACACCGGAGAGCAGGGCGGCCCGGGCGAGCATTTCGGGGTTGTCCAGAACGAGTACGGTCATGTGCAGTATCCTTGAGTCCAGTGTCAGGTTCTTCTTGTTATTGCCGTTTCACTATTCAGTTATAGAGCAATAACAACAATTGGCTAATGGTCGATAGCCCCTGACGGGGTTGTTGGTCACCGATTGAATGGCATTTGTGTGACCTGGTGATGACATTACACCGCGAAAAGAAGGCCCCGCTGTGGTAAAAAACAGCTTTTCAGGGACAGATTATGATGAATTGTGACCGCCCATGCTGATTATCCCCGCCGAAAACGCCATCAATTGGAAACGCCCGCCCTGGGTAACCCTGGGCCTGATGATGGCCTGTGTCATGGTGTTCCTGTTCTATCAGGGAGCAGACGACCGCAAGCTGGACGCAGCCATCGAGCAGTACCTCGATGGCAACCTGCTGGCACTGGAAGCCCCCGCCTACGAAGACTACCTGCAGCGGGAAATCCGCTTCGAAGGCGACCAGCAGAGTGTGCTGGAGCTGCAGGAATTCCAGGCCCTGAGGGAGCAGGGTGAACAAGGCTGGCAGGCCGTTACCCTGCTGTTTGACCGGGATTATTACCAGTACCTGCAAGACAACCGGGACCTGATCTGGTCGGTAGCCGAGCGCAACCAGTGGTCGGAGCAGCGCGGGGCCATCGAGGAGCAGTGGATCAGCCACATGAGCGCCTTCCAGCTGGGGCTGGTGCCGTCTGACTTGTCGCTGTATACCCTGATCACCTACCAGTTCCTGCACGGGGGCTGGGGCCACATCATCGGCAACCTGCTGTTTCTGTTCCTGCTCGGTTTTACCGTGGAGCGGGCGCTGGGCCCGGGCAAATTCCTGGTGGCCTACCTGGTGTGCGGGGCCCTGTCCGGGTTGGTATTTACCGGGTTTTCCATGGGCAGCCAGATCCCGCTGGTGGGCGCATCCGGTTCCATATCCGGGCTGATGGGTATGTACGTGGCCATCTATGGCTTGCAGAAAATCCGGTTTTTCTACTTCCTTGGTGTGTACTTCAACTACTTCCGGGCGCCGGCCATTGCCATGCTGCCGGTGTGGCTGGGCAAGGAGATCTACGATTACTGGTTCGCCGGAGCTACCGGTATTGCCTACATGGCCCACGCCGGCGGCCTGCTGGCGGGGGCTGCGCTGGTCTGGCTGTTGGGCAAGAGCTGGTTGCAGGTAAAAGAAGAGTTCTTCGAGCCGGAACCGGAGCAGCAAGACGAGCAGTTTACCCGAGGATATGCCCAGGCCATGGCCAGTGTTGGCCGTATGGAATTCGACCTGGCCCGGCGCCAGTTCGAGGCTTTAAGGGAAAACTATCCGGACAGAACGGTATTGCTGGAGCACCTGTACCAGCTGGCCAAGTTGCGCCCGGACCTGCCGGAATACCGGGACCTGGCCCGAACCCTGATGGCCGATGCCATGAACCGGCGGCAGCCAGAACAGATGCTGGAAGTCTGGAACGAGTACCTCAGCAAGGGCGAAGCCCATCACCCGCTGGCGGTGGAAGACCATAACCGGGTGCTGTTCACCAGCCTGAAAAACCACGACCTGAAAGCCGCTGAAAAGGCCTTCGAACGCATGCGCCTTAAGGCTGAGCCGGATATGGTGCAGGAAGCCTGCCGGTTACTGCTGGCCGAGTTCGAAAAGCTGCAGATGGAACCCAAGGCTCGGCATTACCGGCAGTTGTTAAGGGGCTAGTCCGGCACCTGAAAGCTGGCTTTCGGGCCCTTCAGGGGCTGGTGGTTCCGGGCCTGTTCCAGCCACACCTCAATATCCTGGTGCACCGGATGGCCGGCGCATCGCTTCTGGATAAACGCCAGGAAGGCGCTGGCCTTCTCCCATTGCTGAAGGCCATTGGCCAGGGCCTGGGCCACAATCAGGTAGGCGGGTGCCAGCTGGTCACTGTTCGGGAAGCGTTTGTGGAAGTCCTGCAGCAGGCGGATAGCCGTTTTCGGGTGGCCCCGGTGATACAGGGTGGTGGCACAGGTTACTGCCAGTTCCGGGTCTTCGAGCTTGAAGCCGGGCTCCAGCGTTTGCAGGGTTTCTACCAGCCGGTTCAGCCCGTCACCATCCTGTCGCGCGGCCAGCCAGGCCATGATTCTGGGGTGGAACCGGTACAGCTCCCGGGTATCGTTCCGGGCGGTCAGCAGCTGGTATAGCTGGCCAATGCGCACCGGGTTATCCCGGTCATTCTTCAGGGCGTCCAGCAGCATGCTGTGTACCCGGTCGTAGTTGCCGTCTTTCAGGTTCATGTCCAGGTCGGCATCAAACCGGCTGCTGCGATCCCGCTGGTGGTTTTCGGTTATACCTTCCTCATCCTGCAAGTCTGACGCAAAGCCCAGTTCTTCCTGGTACTGGAACAGCAGGTAACCGAGCATGTGGAACAGGATCAGGGTGAAGGTACTGTTCAGAAAGCCCGCCAGCGGTTGCGCTACCCACATGGGGAAGTGGTTAACGGCAAAGTCCTGGGCTGCACCGGAGGCCAGGGTCAGCAGAATCAGGTAGCCATAAAGCAGGAAGTAGGGGGTGCCGATTCGGGAGATCAGTACCGCCAGGTTCATGGGGTTTACTGCGGCACCCACCGACCGCTCCATGGCCAGCACCATGATGCTGGCGGGCAGGGCCAGTACCGCAAAGGCCAGTGCCAGCATCATCAGGATCGGCCCGCCGATCATGGCGGCGGCGCCCACAAGGCCGCCCATCAGAACAAACACCAGTAGCTGCAGAATCACGATATTGAACCCGCTACCGGTAAAGGCGACGGCCACGGGTGGTGGCTTGAGGTGGCCTTCGGCGGTGTGGTTGATCACCGCGTAGGTGTACTTGAACAGCGCCAGTGCCAGCACAATCCAGATCAGCAGGCCGATCAGGTTGGGTGGTGCAATCAGCGGCACCAGGGTGCAGATGGCGATGACGATCAGCGGGTCGGTATGGAACGGGTAGCGGAAAAACGCGCCTACCCGTTGCCAGAAAGGGACCACTTCGGTGGCGGCGCCCAGATAACGCATGGCCTTGCTGCAGCGGGGGCAAAGGGCCCGGCGCTGCCGGGTGTCGGCATCGGGCATACAGCGGGTGCAATAGTGCATCTGGCATTCACCGCAATGCCACTTGGCAGGCTCGCCCGGGTGGTAATGACAATCGTGCTTCACGGAGAGGATCCTGGTCCGTCAGAAAACAGGCGCTAATGATGACAGAACTGGCAGGGGGTCGCAGCCATTGTGTTCACGTTCCGGCATGGTCACCGGAAGGCGCGTTCAAACACGGTGAACGTCCACAGGGCTCCTTCGAGTGCCTGCTCGCAGAGGTTGTCCGGGTGGGGTTGGTTGAGCAGGGCACAAAGCTCGGGCCAGTATCGCCCGGCTGTCTGCTGAACCTGCCAGTAATGGCTGCATTCCGGGGCGCCCAGCTCGGGAAGGTGGCGGCACAGTTTCGGGTAAATAAACCCGGAGCCCTGGGATGAGCCATCCAGTACATAGCGGATACCCAGTCCGGTTCCAGTGGTTCGGGTTGGCGGCAATAGCCCGGTCCGGGCCCCTGCCCCCGGGATTTGCCCGTCCAGTACCTGCAAGTCGCGGTTAATGGCTGCGGCCCGCGGCTGGTAGCGCGGTAATTCCGGCATCGGTGGTTGTTCTGCCAGCACCTCTTCAGCTTGCCCGAATGCGAGCCCGAGAGCCTGAAGGCTCTCGAGATAGGCATCCATGCAAAGCCCCGGCCTGAGCAGGCGCTTGAGTTCCGGGCGCGAATCCAGCTGTTGGTGAGCCCGGGCCGTGCCCTGCTGCAAAAATTGACGGAGCGTGGTCATTGGCCGGTGTTATCAGTGCAGCAGTTCAACGAGCAGCTCCCGGAATTTGTAGAGTTTGAGCTGGGCCAGTTCCGGCCAGGGGCCGGAATGCCCCATCCGGGTTTCCAGCCAGCGTTCAAAGGAACGCCTGGGCGTAATTCCAAGCGACCCCTGACTGTCTTCCGGTGGTTTGTCGGGGCGGCCGCCCCAGGCAATTTCCTGTGTTTCTTCCTTGCACAGGAACATGCAGTAGCCATCCAGGCCGTCAGCCCGCCGGAAGCGCAAGGCCATGGCACCGGCTACTTCTGACAGGGGCATGTCAGGGCAATCAGCCTGCAGGTGATCGGACAGTTTGAGGGTTCTTTCATTCGTCTCGCTGCAAAGCCATGCAACCAGGGCTTCCAGGGTTTCCGGCTCCGCCTGCAAGCCTGCCTGGAGCAGCTCCTGCCCGGTTTCAAGGACAACGCCATCGGCCTCGAACTCTCCCAGAAGGCGCTCGCTGATACCGTCCCAGTTTTGCACCAGGCCGCCAGCTTCTGTTATCCGGTGTTTCAAGTAGTCGGTCCGGGACCTGACGGCACTCAACAGGTTCATGCGCTCCCGTGTCCGGAATTCCTTCAACGCCAGGGCATAGGAGGTTACCTGGTCGTTCAGCATGTTCAGTGTGGGCAGGCTAAGGCGCAGGGGGCGGCTGGCATGGCAGGAAATCAGGGCCACCAGTTCTCCGGCAACCATCACCGGAAACGAAGCAGAGCCGACAACCCCCATGTTGTGCATATAGGCCCGGTGTACCGGCGACACGCTGCGCAGATCAACATAGCTCAGGTCGGGCGGGGTGTCCTCACGCCCAAAGATCCCGATGTTGCCGGCAGTGGCGTCGGGGATGGTGCGCCAAGGCGACTGCCTGTACAGGTCCCGGGCAATTTTCGGAATATCGCTGGCGGGGAATCTCAGGCCCAGATATTGCCCCTGTGCGGCAGGCCCGACAGATTCGGCCAGTACCTCGCCGGTTCCATCCTGGCGGAAACGGTAATACAGAACGCGATCGAAACCGCTGGCCTGGAGCACCTTTTCGGTTAACTGCTCCCGTGCCCGCTGAATCTCATCGTTACTGGCGAACTCCCGGAAATGGTGGAGTCGGCCGGCAGAGGCCTGTTCCGGGTCGCTGCCTTCAACCGGCAATAACTCGAACACAACCGATTGGTCTTTGCTGCGGGTAAGGATCATCGAGCAATGGCACCCGTCTACCGGGGCATTCACGAAACGCAGCCGGCTGCCCGGTTCCGGTTTCAGCCGCTGTGCCAGTGCTGACAAGCCATCCGGCAGTGGCTGGCCAACGCTGATGCCCTGATCGTCCGGCAGCCAGTCCGTGATGTTGGCGGAGGCATGGCTGATGATGTTGGCCTCGCTGGCCACCAGCAGGGCACCGTGGCTCTGGATGGCGCCGGACAGGTGCAGTTGTTCCTGCTCGCACTGCTCAATAAAACCGCCAGTTACCGTCATGGGTGTTTACCAGTCATTAGCAAATTGCTGTAGTCGTCGTGTTCCATGGGCCGTGCACACAGGTAACCCTGGATATAGTCGCAGCCGTTTTCGGCCAGCCATTGCTGCTGTTGTTCGGTTTCTACGCCTTCGGCAACCGTGTGCAGATTCAGCGCCGATGCCATGGCCAGTATGGCGCGGGCAATTGCCTCATCGTTTTTGTCGAGCCCGCCGACACCGTCAATAAAACTCTTGTCGATTTTCAGTTCCGCCAACGGCAAGCGCTTGAGATAACTGAGGGATGAATAGCCGGTACCGAAGTCGTCAACGGATAACCGGATACCCGCCAGGCGCAGGTTTTCTATGTTACCCAATGCCGTCACGCTCTGGTCAACCAGTGTTCTTTCCGTCATTTCCAGCTGAATCATGGACGGCGGTACGCGATAACGATCAAGGCGCTGGATCAGCGTATGGGGGAAGTGCTCGTCCTGAAAACTCCGGCCGGATACGTTGACGGCGACCGGTACCGGGTCCAGGCCTTGCGCTCGCCAACCGGAGACGGCCTGGATGGCCAATTGCATGACTTTACGGTCGATGTCACGAATCAGGCCGGACGTTTCCGCTACCGGAATGAATTCGGCCGGCGGAATGTTGCCCAGTTCTGGGTGTTGCCAGCGTAACAGAGCCTCGGCCCCGACAATCCGGCATTCGGCATCTGCGGTAAACTTGGGCTGGAACACCAGGCGCAGCTGGTTGCTGCCCAGTGCTGTGCGAAGCGCATCCTCCAGGTCTGCCTGTTTCTGCATCTGCGCTTGCAGCTCAGCCTTGAACAGCTCGAACCGGTCGCGGCCGTTTTCCTTGGCGCGGTACATGGCGGTATCGGCTGCCTTGATCAGGCTCTGGGCGCTTTCTCCGTCTTCCGGGTAGAAAGCCACGCCAATACTGGCCGAGACAAACAGGGATTTTCCCCGGATGATGACCGGTTCCCGCATTGCCTGGATGATCCGGTCAGCTGCCCGCTCGGCGCCGTTGAAGTCGGTATCGGGCAGAATCACGGTAAACTCATCACCGCCCAGGCGAGCAACCGTATCCATGTCCCGAACAAGATGGCCGAGCCTTGTGGACACTTCGATCAACAGCTCATCACCAATGTCGTGGCCCAGGGTGTCGTTGATGTTCTTGAAGTTGTCCAGGTCTATGAAAATCAGTGCAGCCATGGAATCTTGGCGTTGTGCCTGTGCAATGGCCAGGTCCAGCCGGTCCTGGAACAGGGCACGGTTGGGCAGGCCAGTCAGGGCATCGTGAGTGGCCAGGTATTCCGCCTTTTCCTGGCTTTGCTTAAGCTCGGTGATGTCCGAGAACACGGCAACAAAGTGGTCGCTGTCACGGCCCTGGTCTACCCGGTTGATGGTCAGCCATTGCGGGAAGATCTCGCCGTTCTTACGGCGATTGGTGATCTCCCCTTGCCAGAAGCTGTCCTGCTCCAACGCATGCCACATTTTTGCGTACAGGGATTTCGGGGTTTTGCCGGACTTCACCAGGTCGCCGATTTTCCGGCCGATGGCTTCCTGCTCGGTGTACCCGGTGATGCGGGTAAACGCCTGGTTAATGGTTGTGATAACCGTATCCCTGTCGGTGACCACAATAGCTTCGCCCGCGTGTTCGAAGACCTTGGCGGATATCTGGAGTTGCTGCGCGGCGGCCTTCCATTCGGTGATGTCTTCCGACTCGTTGATGATCAGGTTCGGGTGGCCGTTTTCGTCCCGGAGTACCTGATGTACAGTCTTGAAAACCTTGTCCGGCGAGCCCGGCAAGGTATGTTCTGCCACGATGACCTTTCCGGTGCGCATGGCTTCAAGGTCATTGGTCCAGCAGGCCCCGGCAAAGGATTCCGGAAACAGCTCGAAGTCGTTCTTGCCCTCTATTTCCGTATCCCCAAGACCATAGGCCTGGATAAAGGCAGGGTTGGCGTACTGGTATTTGCCGGAAAGATCCTTGGTGGCCAGGTGCACGATGGTGTTTTCCATCAGCGTATCCAGCTGTACCCGGTATTGCCTGAGCTCCGACTCGGTTTCGCGAATCTCGGTCACATCCACCAGCGTGGCCACCAGCAACTCCGCATGGCGGCCTGAGCCCAGCCCCGGTGTAACCACCAGTTGTAACTGGCGGGTATGGTGAATAATCAGTTTTTCCCGGGGCTCGGCCTGTTTGGCTGCATATTCCAGACAGTCTTCCAGTGACCGTAGTTCTTCGGGCAGGCGTACCCGGCTGACGTGTTGTTGCAAGGCGGTAGAGCGCAGACCGAAGTAGCGGCTGGCGGCGGCGTTGAAACGGCGCAGGCGCAGGTTGTCATCGAACACCATGATGGGAAATTCGATGGCATCGTAAACGTGGGTGTATTCTTCGTTCAGGGCAAGAAGCTCGGCGGACTTAACGTTGAGCTCTTCGTTCAGGCTCATCAGCTCTTCGTTGGTGGCCTGTAGCTCCTCGTTGGCCGCTTCGAGTTCTTCGTTGGTGGCCTGCAGTTCCTCGTTGGACGCCTGGGCCTCCTCGTTCAGGGACTGCATTTCCTCGTTTGCAGTGGCCAGCTCCTCGATCAGCGATTGCAGGTGCTCCCGGGTTGCGGTCAGTTCGTCTTCGGAATTTTCATTATTAGCCTGCAGGTGGCTGGTACCGGAGTGCCTTGCCTTGAGGGCCGGTTCCAGCAGCACCAGAATATGCGCGTCGTCGCGTCCGGGAATGGGGCGGACGGATAATCTCCAGACATCTTCGCCGAACTCCCGGCTGCGGCCGAGATAAACCTGCGAGCGCCGGTTGAGCTGATGCAGCATCGACATCAACTCGGCCTGGAACGGCTCGACAATGACTTCGGCAACGTGGATCTGGGTTCGGCCCCGGGGGAACTGGAAAAACCGTTCCACATCGCCTGCGGTGTGGATGATATTGCCGCTGGCATCACACAGGGCAACGGTGGCATTCAGGTGGGTAACCACGCCATCCAGAAGGTGCTCTATTTCCTGGTCCCGCTGCCTGCGGTGTTGAAGTGCCATGGCGACCGGCGGGCTGGTCGCTGTCTGGGTGGCCGGGTTGCCGTTTTTTTTGCGGAACAGCCGCTCCTTACGGTCCAGTGGCAGGAAAATGCTTTCGGAGTGAGTCACGCTTTCGCTGCGGCCCAGAAACAGCAGCCCCTGTTTCTTCAGGGCAAAATGGAAGCGTTTCAGAACCCGGTTTTGCAGGTCGCCGTCAAAATAGATCAGCACGTTCCGGCAGGTAATGAGGTCCATGCGGAGGAAGGGGGGATCGCTGACCAGGTTGTGGCGGGCAAACACCACCATATCCCGCAGGCGTTTGCCCACTTCAAAGGCGTTGTTGTAGGGGCGGAAAAACCGTTCCAGCCGCTCCGGTCCCAGGGCGTCCAGGGCCGCCGCCGGATAGAGCCCCCGGCGGGCAAAGGCAAGAGCATCTTCATCGATATCAGTCGCGAAGATTTGAACCGGTGGCGGCGTCTCTTCGCCGGACAAGGCCTCTTCAAACAGCATGGCAACGGAATAGGCTTCTTCCCCGGTCGCACACCCGGCCACCCAGACCCGGATCTCTGACCGGGCATCGACCGACTTCCGGCACAGCTCTTCCACATGGCTGCGCAAGGTGTCGAACGCGGTGATGTCACGGAAAAATGCTGTAACGGAGATCAGGATGTCCCGGGCCAGCACATCCAGCTCTTCCGGCGTCCCGGTTACAAGCGCAGTGTATTCATCGGGGGTGGTGTTGCCGGTTGCCACCATTCTTCTGCGCATTCGCCTGGAAAGGGTGCCGGATTTGTAGCCGGAAAAATCCACGCCTTTGCGCTCCTGCAGCAGTTCCAGCAGGGTGTCGGGAATGCGGTGTTCTTCGTCACTCGAGGCAATCAGTTTCTGGACCGTGGCCAGCTTGCCGAGCTCGCTGCCCACGTCTTCCGGCTTCAGCACCCGGTCTGCAACACCGGCTTCAATGGCGGACCGGGGCATGCCATCGTATTTTGCCGTGGCGGGGTCCTGCACCAGTGTCATGCCGCCGGCGGCCATTATGGCCCGCAGGCCGGCAGTGCCGTCTGATCCGGTGCCGGACAGTATAAGGCCGATGGCGGCTTCCTCGAATTCCGCAGCCAGCGAAATGAAGAAATCGTTGATTGAAGGTTTCGGGAATACCTCCGGCTTTGCCGGCACCAGGACAAACCGGCCTTCATGGATGGCCGCGTTGCTGTTGGGCGGCACGACGTACACCACGCCGGCCTCGGGTGCCCCGCCGTGTTCCATGGTACGGACTGTCAGTCGGGTTTCCCGCCCCAGGATTTCCGGCAGCAGGCTTTTGTGGGTGGGCGAGACGTGTTGCAGAACAACATAGGCGAAAGGCAATTCCGGCCCGAGGTTTCTGAGAACCTGGGTGGTTGCCTCAAGGCCGCCTGCTGAGGCGCCGATACCAACAACGGGCGCTCGAGTCAGGTAGTCGTTTGTCGGGATCAAAGATCAAAGAGTCCTGAAAGTGTCTGTTTTGATCACAGATTAGTTCATTTTAAGGTGTTGTGTTGATAGCGGTTAATCCTGCCAGGTTCAGGGCTGGCAGGTTAACGGAAGGTACCTTGGTCAAGTTGCCGCCTGTGGTGTCGGGTAACGTTGGGTTGAAACCATAGACCAGCATTGTTCAGATTGCCGGCCGTGTCAACGCAAGTGACTATTCACCAAGGAAATGTCGAACATTCATCGGCGCCGGTTGAAGTCTCACTTATCGGTGCAATAGTTAGTGGATAGAGTGTTACCAGACAAACTCCACGAGGAGGCAATGTATGTCGAGCACATCCCGAGCCGCACCCGCTGTGTTCACAGTTGAGAGGCGGACATGGCCGCGCTCCTCTGAGACGCGATCAGGATTCCTGCCAACGCTGGCGCACCTCAAGTATCGCCGGCAGGCAGCGGAAGAAGGCTTCGACCAACTCGGGGTCGAAATGCTTGCCGCTTTGCTCGCGAATCAAATCCGTTGCCTGTTCTATCGACCATGCTTTCTTGTAAGGGCGCTCGCTGGTGAGAGCGTCGAAGACATCAGCCAGGGCCACGATCCGGGCAGAGATGGGAATGGTGCTTCCTTTCAGGCCTTTCGGGTAGCCGCTGCCGTCCCATTTCTCGTGGTGATTCATGGCCACTTCCCGCGCCATGTTGAGCAGATCTGAGCCGTCTTCTCCGATGATCTCCGCCCCGATTTCCGCGTGGCGTTGCATGATGGCCCATTCATCTGGCTCCAGCTTGCCAGGTTTCTGGAGAATGGCGTCCGGAATGCCGATCTTGCCGATATCGTGCATCGGGGCGGCATTGAGCAGGGTGTCAGACCAGGCTTCGCCGAGGCCGGCCTCCAGTGCAATCAGCCGTGAGAAATGGCTCATGCGGATAACGTGCAGGCCGGTTTCATTGTCCTTGTATTCTGCCGCTCGCCCCAGCCGCTGAACGACGGCCAGCCGGGTCTCTATCAGCTCGTCCATACGCACCAGGGACAGATGATTTTTGACTCTGGCCTTTACAATCGCTGCATTCACCGGTTTGGTGATGTAGTCCACAGCACCCCGCTCGAAGCCCCGGGCCTCATCATCGGCATCGGACAAGGCGGTGACAAAGATGACCGGAATAGCGCGGGTGTCCTGGCCGGCTTTCAGAGCGTTGCACACCTCGTAACCGGACATGCCCGGCATCATCACATCCAGTAGAACAAGATCCGGTTTCTCGCTGCGTGACAGTTCCAGCGCCCGCTCGCCATCTTTGGCGAACAGTAACCGGTATTGGTCGGAAAGTATGTTACGCAGTACCTGAAGGTTGGCGGGCTCGTCGTCCACCAGCAACAGGGTCTTGGTGTCGGTCAGCATTGCGAGGCCTCCAGGGTATCGCGAAAAGTCATCAGAAGTTCGGCAGCTTTCTGTGGTTCGAAGTTATCGAGAGCCTCGTTCATCGCATCGGTGATCTCCCTGGGCAGTCCTGGCTTTAACTGTTCGATAGCACGCTCCGGAATCTCGCCCTGGCTCAGGCGTTCGATCACTTGTGCCAGCGTTTTCGAGTCTATGGCATGAGGCTCTGTCCCGCTTTCGGAGGGCATCTCAGAATCCCCAGGCTGTTCGGTCAGCCACTGCTGTGCCCGATCAAAATCGGCCTGGAATTCCTGCCACAGGGCCTCCGGCACCGGTTTGTCCGATTTCAGTCGAGTTTCCAGATTGGCGAGGGTTGCCGCCAGCTGGTGAAAACCCAGATTACCGGCAATGCCTCGAACACGGTGGGCATCTGCCGCAGGGTTGTCGGAGCTTAGACGGATGGCGCGGGGCTGGTTCTCGGCTGCCTGCAACAGGTGTTTGGCTGCCTGTTGGTGTTTTCGGGTATCCGGCCAGAGCTGCTTGACCGTTGCGGCATCCAGCACGCTGTCATCGGCGACATGGCTGGCGTTGGTGGTTTCGGTGGTCTCAATACCCAGCACCCGGGCCATTTCGCCGGTGAGTTCCGGCAGATTGAGTGGTTTGATGGCGAAGCCGTCCATGCCCGCCTCCAGGGCCTGCCTGCGGTCGTCTTCCAGCACGCTGGCGGTCAGGGCGATCACGGGTGTGTAGCGGCGTTGGGCGGCGGCCTCTTGTTGCCGAATGGCCCGGGTGGCTTCGTGACCATTCATGCCGGGCATCTGCACGTCCATCAGAATCAGATCGAAGGCCTGGTTAAGGTAGAGGTCGACCGCTTCTTGGCCGTTGGCGGCCGTGGTGACGTCATGTTTGCGGTGAAGCAGCAAAGTTCTCAGCAGTTCCAGGTTTTGTGGCACATCATCGGCAACCAGAATGCGCAAGGGTGGCAGCGCGATTTCCTGGTCTGCCAGCGTATCCTCGTCCACGGCCAGGCCGGTAGGCAGGGGCAGTTCTACCTGGAAAACCGAGCCCTCGCCCGGGCTGCTGGTCACGCTGATGGTGCCACCCATCAGTTCCACCAGTTGTCGGGCAATGGTCGTGCCCAGGCCAGTGCCACCAAAGCGACGGGTCATGCTGGAATCGGCCTGGGTAAACGGTTCGAAAATCCTGTCGATGCGATCGGCAGAAATGCCAATGCCGGTATCCTCAACCCGGATAACGACCTTGCGCGCAGCCGGTTCCCGAACCTGCAGGGTGACGCCGCCTGTCTGGGTGAATTTTACGGCATTGCTTAACAGATTCAGCACCACTTGCTGAATGCGCAAGGGATCGCCCTGATAGTATTCTCCGGCCTGGTAATCCAGTGTCAGATACAGCCCTTTGCGCCTGGCATTCAGGGATTGGGTGGCAATCACCTGGTCACAGAGGCGGCGCAGGTTGAAATCTTGCAGTTCGAGTTCGGTATGACCACCGTCCAGTTTGGCGGTGTCCAGAATATCGTTGAGCAGGTTAAGCAGAGACCGGGCCGAGGTTTTCACCACGCCAAGATGCCGTGCTTGAGTTTCATCCAGTGGTGTGTCCAGTACCAGGTCGGTGAAGCCGATAATGGCGTTCATCGGGGTGCGGATTTCATGGCTCATGTTGGCCAGAAACGCGCTTTTGGCGGCGGCAGCCTGCTCAGCTTCCTCTTTCGCCCGGCGCAGATCGGTTTCCATTCGATGGCGTTCGGAAATGTCAGTGATGAAGCCTACGAAAGTGCTTATGCCGCCCAGCCGGGATTCCCCAATGCCTAGCCGAACCGGAATCTGGTGGCCGTCTTTATGCAAAGCCCAGACTTCCCGGCCGGAACCGATGATTTTGCGTTCCCCGGTGCGCAAATAGTTTTTCAGATAACCGTCATGGGCATCACGATGGGGGTTCGGCATCAGCATGCTGACATTCTTGCCCACGACTTCATCAGCGCGGTAACCGAAGATGCGTTCAGCGGATTCGTTAAAGGAGAGCACAATGCCCCGATCGGAAATTTTGATAATGCCATCTACGGCGGCATCGACAATGGTGCGCAGTTCGCTGGCGGTTTCCTGACTGCGCCTCATCAGGGCGCGATAACGGGCTACCGCGTTGACCCCGGAGGCGAGCAGGCTGAGCGTTACCGTTACGAATGCAATGGTCAGTGCCAGAATGGTGTGGCTGTTGCTCCCGGGCAGAAAATCCGGGGCGGGCTGGCCGATAAACCGGGCGGCTTCCATCGCAGTGTAATGCATGCCGGCGATGGCCAGCCCCATCACGGTACCGGCGAGTAAACGGCGCTTGTACCCGCGCAGGCGCGTTCTGTGGCGCAGTCCGAAGCTGATCCACAGCGCCAGGGTGCCTAGCATCACCGCCACCACAATCGACAGTGCGAATAACGTTGGGTCGTAGCGAAGTGCCGGCCCGATCTCCATAGCGGCCATGCCCAGATAGTGCATGGCACCGATTCCGGCCCCGACCACCACGCCACCACCGATCAGTCGCTGCCCGGTCAGGTCGTGCCGGGCCAGGAGGCTGAGCGCTACCCAGGAGGCAAACAGGCTCGGAGCGGCGGAAAGCGCGGTAATCCAGGGGTGATAGTGCACATGGGTGGGCATTTCAAAGGCCAGCATGCCGATAAAATGCATGGACCAGATGCCAAAGCCCAGAGAGGCAGAACCGCTGAACAGGTGCAGGCGCTGCATGTAAAGGGTGTTGCTGCGGCGCGCAGCGGCAGCCAGGGTTAGCCCCAGGTAGGAAGCGCCCACAGCGATCAGCAGAGACAACATCACCAGGCCATAGTCGTATCGGCCCGACACCAGTTTGTCAGCCTCGGGATTCAGAACAAAGAAATGATCAAGCGCCAGCAAGCGAGATTCCTGTAAAAGCTGAAGAGATTTGAGGTATGTACGGTATCAGTACGGGATTGGCTTAAGTATCGTCTTTTTGTGTAACTTGTATACGCCAGGTCACGGATGATACTGACAGTATTCACCGGGGTAATGCGGAACATTCACGGGACTGCAGTTGAACTCTCGCCATTCGATGCAATAGTTAAAGGAGATTTCCGAAGAGGAGGCATCGCATGTCGAGTTCATCCCTGAGTAAAGACAGCCTGAATACCCTCTCCACCCTGAACGCGGGTGGCCAGACCTACCACTACTACAGTTTGCCGAAGGCGGCGGACACCCTGGGCGACCTCAACCGCCTGCCGTTCTCGTTGAAAGTGTTGATGGAGAACCTGCTGCGCAACGAAGATGACACGACGGTCGACCGCTCCCACATTGATGCCATGGTGCAATGGTTGAAAGACCGCGGCTCGGATACCGAAATCCAGTTCCGTCCGGCCCGGGTGTTGATGCAGGACTTTACCGGGGTACCCGGGGTCGTGGACCTGGCGGCCATGCGCGAGGCCGTGAAGAACGCTGGTAAAGACCCCGCCCTGATCAATCCTTTATCGCCGGTGGATCTGGTGATCGACCACTCGGTGATGGTGGACAAGTATGGTAACCCGTCGGCCTTCAAGGAAAACGTCGCCATAGAGATGGAGCGCAACCAGGAGCGTTATGAGTTCCTGCGTTGGGGCCAGCAGGCCTTTGACAACTTCCGGGTGGTACCGCCGGGCACCGGCATCTGCCATCAGGTGAATCTGGAATATCTGGGCAAAACGGTGTGGCAGAAGGAGGTGGACGGTAAAACTATCGCCTACCCGGACACGCTGGTGGGCACCGATTCCCACACCACCATGATCAACGGTCTGGGCATACTCGGCTGGGGTGTGGGCGGCATCGAAGCGGAAGCGGCCATGCTGGGCCAGCCGGTCTCCATGCTGATTCCGGAGGTGATTGGTTTCAAGATCACCGGCAAGCTGCGGGAAGGCATCACCGCCACCGATCTGGTGTTGACCGTCACTGAAATGCTGCGCAAGAAGGGCGTGGTGGGTAAGTTTGTGGAATTTTACGGTGATGGCCTGAAAGACATGCCCGTGGCAGACCGGGCCACCATCGCCAACATGGCGCCGGAATACGGGGCTACCTGTGGCTTCTTCCCGGTGGATGAGCAGACCATCACCTATATGCGCCTGACCGGCCGCGACGAGGAACTGCTGGAACTGGTCGAAAATTACGCCAAGGCCCAGGGCCTGTGGCGGGAACCTGGCCATGAGCCGGTGTACACCGACACCCTGGAACTGGATATGGGCGAGGTGGAAGCCAGCCTGGCCGGCCCGAAACGGCCCCAGGACCGGGTGGCCCTGAAAAACTTGAAGGCCTCGTTCGAGCTGCTGATGGAAACCGCCGAAGGCCCGGCGGAGAGCCGTGAGGCCAAGCTGGAATCGGAAGGGGGCGGCACCGCCGTGGGCGCCCAGAGCGCCTATTTCGAACACCGCGCCAGCCAGCCGCTGGAAATGAACGGTGAGCAGTGTCGGCTGGACCCGGGTGCCGTGGTGATTGCGGCCATTACCTCCTGCACCAATACGTCCAACCCCAGCGTGATGATGGCGGCTGGCTCGATTGCCAAAAAGGCCGTGGCGAAGGGGTTGAAAATCAAGCCCTGGGTGAAAACCTCGCTGGCGCCGGGCTCCAAGGTGGTCACCGACTACCTGAAAGTGGCCGGCCTGCAGGACGACCTGGACCAGCTGGGTTTCAACCTGGTGGGATATGGCTGCACCACCTGCATCGGTAACTCCGGCCCGCTGCCGGATGAAGTCGAGAAAGCCATTACCGATGGGGATCTGACCGTCGCCTCGGTGTTGTCTGGTAACCGCAACTTCGAAGGCCGGGTGCACCCGCTGGTGAAAACCAACTGGTTGGCGTCACCGCCACTGGTGGTGGCCTATGCCCTGGCGGGCAACGTGCGGCTGGATCTGACCAGGGACCCGCTGGGTACCGACAAAGACGGCAATCCGGTGTATCTGAAAGACCTGTGGCCGAGCCAGGCGGAAATCGCCGAGGCGGTCGAGAAGGTGAAGACCGACATGTTCCGCAAGGAGTACGGCGAGGTCTTCGAGGGCGACGACATCTGGAAGTCTATCAAGGTGCCGGAAAGCAAGGTGTACGAGTGGAGTGACAAATCCACCTACATTCAGCATCCACCCTTCTTCGAAGGCATGGGCGAGAAGCCCGAGCCCATCGAGAATATCAAGGATGCCAACATCCTGGCCCTGCTGGGGGATTCGGTGACCACAGACCACATCTCCCCGGCAGGTTCCTTCAAACCGGACACTCCTGCCGGTAAATACCTGCAGGAACATGGTGTTGAGCCGAAAGACTTCAACTCCTACGGCTCCCGCCGGGGCAACCACGAGGTTATGATGCGCGGCACCTTCGCCAACGTGCGCATCCGCAACGAGATGCTTGACGGCGTGGAAGGCGGCTTCACCAAATTCGTGCCCACCGGTGAGCAAATGGCCATCTACGATGCCGCCATGAAGTACAAGGAGCAGGGCACGCCACTGGTGGTGATTGCCGGCAAGGAATACGGCACCGGCTCCAGCCGCGACTGGGCCGCCAAGGGTACCCGCCTGCTGGGCGTGAAAGCCGTGGTGGCGGAATCCTATGAGCGTATTCACCGTTCCAACCTGATCGGCATGGGGGTGATGCCGCTGCAGTTCCCGGAGGGTACGGATCGCAAGAGCCTGAAACTCACCGGTGAGGAAACCATCAGCATCGAAGGCCTGTCCGGCGAGATCAAGCCGGGCCAGACCCTGAAGATGACCGTGAAGTACAAGGACGGCTCCACCGAGAGCTGTGAACTCAAATCGCGGATCGACACCGCGAATGAGGCGGTGTACTTCCAGCATGGCGGTATCCTGCACTATGTGGTGCGGGAGATGCTTCGCACCGCCTGATGCCATCCTGCGGGGCCAGCCCGGCTGGCCCCGTGTCCTGCCCCGCATTTTCAGGTAAGCTGGCGGCCTTTTCTTAATCCCTGAATGAAGACAAGGTGCCATGGCTGACTCCCCACGCGACGACATCAAAGCCAAACTCAACCTCGAAACCTCCCGAATTCACTGGCACGAGCTGCAGACCTACTACGCCCGCGGGCAAGTTGTGCGGGTTGCGCCGGAGCTGGACTTGCTGGACGTAGCCGCAGAACTGACCGCCGACAACAAGGCGCAGTTCGAACAGTGGATGACCTCCGGGCAGGTGGGTGAAGTGGCACCGGACCTGGCGCGCGGCTGGTACGACCGCAACGCGGAACTCTGGGCCGTGGTCATTGCGCCCTGGGTACTGGTGCAGGATCGCTCGGGCGCCAGCCTGCACTGATCCTTTCCCTTAGCCGTTCTTTTCCGAGGTTGCCATGCTCACCGGCGCTTTGCTGATTCTTGCCCCATTATTTCTGGGCTTTGCCTTTGCCCTGTCCAATCGCCGGTTGATGACGGTGATTCACTACACCGTGGAAGGGCTGGTGTATTTCATTCTGGCACTGCTGGGCCTGAGCCTTGGGCAGATGGAAGGGCTGTTGGGGCAACTGGGCACCATGGCGGGACAGGTCAGCGCGCTGGTACTGGTGTTACTGGTAGTGAACATGCTGGGGCTGTGGCTGTTTCATCGCTGGGCGCCACTGGATACCGGGGAACAAACCGGCGAGGGCCGGCCGGGCTACCGGCGCCTGTTCCTGGCCGGGCTGAAACCCCTGTTGGCGGTGCTTGTGGGGGCTTTGCTGGGTTATTTCCTGTTTCCGGAGCTGCCGCTGGTGGACGATGTGGCCACCGGTGCCTTGATGTTTCTGCTGTTTCTGATTGGCCTGCAATTACGTAATGCCGGCCTTTCCCTGCGCAAGTTGCTGATGAACCGTCAGGGGCTGGGCATTGCCCTGGCGCTGGTGGCAAGCTCCCTGGTGGCGGGCCTGGTGTTGATTCCGGTATTGCAGGTGCCCTGGCACCAGGCCCTGGCGCTGGCGTCGGGTTTCGGCTGGTATTCCCTGTCCGGCATTGTCATTGGCGATGCCCTGGGCCCGGCCTGGGGTGGCGTGGCGTTTCTGAACGACGTGCTGCGGGAAATCATTGCCCTGGCGTTGATTCCGCTGGTGATCACCGCTCGCCCGGCCATGGCCATCGGTTACGGCGGCGCCACCGCGATGGACTTTACTTTGCCGGTTATCCGCAGCAGTGGCGGCCTGGCCTGTGTGCCGGTGGCCATTGCCTCCGGTTTCCTGCTGTCGTTTCTGTCTCCGGTGTTGATGGGCGTGTTCCTGTCTTTCGGCTAAGCTGAATAACAGGGTTCTGGTTGGGTCCGATGGCCCTTGCGGGTAGGCGGCTGCAGGACATCTGTATTACTATCCGACACATTGTGTTATTCGGAGCCTTTCATGCACCGCCGTCGCTTCCTCCAGCTCTCGCCAAGAACGGAACAATTGAAACAACGGCCCTACGCCTGGCCGGGCTTCTGGAACGGGAAGGACTGATGGACAAGCACCCGGAACACGAACGGATCGCCAGCCAGCAGTTTCTGCCAAGGCGGGCAGAGTGAGTTGGTTATCGGTTCTTGCAGGTAATCCGGGGCGGGCGATTGCGCTGTTGGTGCTGCTGGTTCTGGCGCCGCTCCCGGTGGCGGCAGAAGCGGATAGCGTGACGCTGGGGGTGCTGGGATACCGCCCCGACCCCCTGGTGATGGCAAAGTATCAGCCGCTGGCGGACTATCTGAGCCGGGAGACCGGCAGGGATATCACCATCCGTGTGCTGGCCCAGGAAGAAATGGACCGTGCGGTTGCCTCCAACCGCATTGATTTTTTCCTGACCAATCCGGCCCACTTCCTGATGATCCGCAGCGAGCGCAGCCTGACCGGCGTACTGGCTACCCTGCAGCGCGACTGGAACGGCATCACTACCGGCAGCATTGGCGGTGTGATCATCGCCCGAGCCGGGCGCAGCGATATTCAAACTCTGGAAGACTTGCGCGGCAAAAGCATTGCTACCCCGGGCCTTCACTATCTGGGAGGCTACCAGGCCCAGGCCCTGGAGCTGCAGTCGGCAGGCCTGGATATCCGGCGGGATAACCGGATCATCTATCTGGGTAACCATGACCGGGTGGTTCGGGCTGTGCTGGCGGGAGACACCGACATCGGCTTTATCCGCACCGGTGTTCTGGAAGAACTTCTGCAGGAAGACCCGGGGCTGGAAACCGCGCTGAAGGTGATCAACGCCCAGAACCTCCGGGGCTATCCGTTCCGGCTTTCAACCCGCCTGTATCCGGAATGGCCACTGGTGTCGCTGCCCCATGTGGATTCCCGCACCATTCGCCAGATTGCCTCCGCCCTGTTTGCCCTGGAACCGGACGACCCGGCTGCCGTGGCCGCAGGCCTGGCTTCCTTCGCGCCCCCGGCCGATTACCAGTCGGTGGAACACCTGACTCGCAGCCTGCGCCTGCCGCCTTACGACCAGGTCCCCCAGGTAACCTGGCTGGATGTACTCCATCAGTACCGGCTATGGGTAGCGGTGGTAACCGTGTTGGTGCTGTTATTGCTGGCTACCAGCATCTGGCTGGGCCGCAAGAAGCGCCAGCTGTCCCGGGAAAGCCGCCGGCTTCAGGAGCTGGTGGCAAGCTGGCCCCAGCCCATGCTGATGATCCGTGGCCGGGCCCTGAGTGACTGTAACCGGGCCGCAGTGGAGCTGCTGGAGTGCCGCTCCGCCGCCGACATGCTGGGCCAGCCCCTGGAGCGGTTTTCCCCGGAGAGCCAGCCGGATGGCCAGGACTCCGCCCGAAAGCTGGCGGGACTGCTGCAGCGGGTTCAGGTAGGAGATGTGGCGCAATCCGAATGGCTCTTCTGCCGGGAGGATGGCAGCCACGTGTGGGTGGACATGACCCTGGCCCCGGTCTACGAAAATGATGACGACACACCTTCGGTGCTGTGTTCCTGGTACAACATCACCCGGCGGAAACAGGCCGAAGAACGCCAGCGGCTGGCCCTGAAGGTGTTTGAAAATGCCCGGGAAGCGATCTTTATCACCGATGCCCATGGTGTGGTCATCGACACCAACGAGGCCTACTTCCTGATTACCGGCTGGGACCGCAACACCGCAATAGGCCGCCTGCCACCGCTGCCGGTGGATGAAGGCAGCTCGATACTGGTGGCTGCCCGCAAACACGGAGTATGGAGCGGCGAGTTCGCCAGCCGTAACCGGGATGGCCGGCGGCTGATCCTGAGCCTGACCCTGAGCAGCGTGGTGGATGACCAGGGCGAGCAAAGCCATTTCGTGGGTGTGTTCAGTGATATCACCCGGCTCAAGGAAACCGAGAAGAAGCTTCGCACCATGGCGCACTATGACGCCCTCACCAACCTGCCCAACCGGGTGCTGTTTGCCGAGCGCCTGCAGCAGGCCATGGCCCAGGCCCGGCGGCAGGAGTACCGGTTGGCGGTGCTTTATATCGACCTGGATAAATTCAAACCGGTGAATGATGCCTTCGGCCATGACGCCGGTGACCAGTTACTGGTGGAAGTGGCCCGGCGACTGCGCACGGTGCTGCGGGAAGAAGATACCCTGGCACGGCTGGGTGGCGACGAGTTTGCGGCCATCGTAGTGAACGTGGCCGATGTGGATGCTATTGAAAACCTGATGGACAGGCTGCTGACGGCGGTTGCCGAGCCGGTCTGGGTGGCTGACCACATGGTGGAAGTCTCTGCCAGTGTCGGCTACACCCTGTATCCCCAGCCTGTGGAGCTCGACGGCGACCAGCTGCTGCGCCAGGCCGACCAGGCCATGTACCAGGCCAAGAACACGGGCCGTAACGGTTATTGCGGGTTTTCCGGCACCGGCTCCTGATGGTGGTAGCCGTTCAGGATATCGGTGCCGGCGCGCCAGTAGAGTGACTTGGCCCACTGGTCGCTCAGCCGGCGTACCGAGCTGAGGGTATCCAGCATCCGGTCCCCGAGGGTGGTGGCCAGCCGCTGCCAGACAATTTTCTGCAGGGTGTCGTTCTTCAGGCTGTGATAAACCTGTTCGGTTTTCGCCAGCAATTCCGGAGCCGGTTCTTCCGACGCCACCAGTGCCCGCAGGGTGTCCAGATAGTCGCTGTAGGCCTGTTTGGAACCGGCAAATTCGGTGCGGTCTGCCAGTTCCCTGAGGGTCAGCAACCGGTCTGCCAGGTCGGTGGCTTCGGCCAGGTAGCGACAGGTGCGAACGCTGATCGTCAGGGCATCGACAATGGAGACCTGCATTTTCTCCGCCCGCAACCGCCCGATATAGTCGGTAATGGCGCTGTTCAGGGACTTGATGGCCTCCATTTTCGGGCGGATCTGGGCGACATTCAGGCCTTCCCGGTCCAGGCATACCCTCAGCAGGCCCCGGGTATGGCCGATCAGCCGTTTCATCTCCTGGTCCACGGCACCGATCGCCAGTTCCGGGGTGGTGATCAGGGTGTCATCCAGGTGCCGGGGTTCGGCATTGTCTTCTTCCTTGCTGCGGAACAGCCGGCCCAGAAAACGGGCAAAGGGTGTGATAAACGGCAGCATTACCGCGGCGCCCAACACGTTGAACAGGGTGTGGAACAGGGCCAGCGACACTGCCGGGTTGGCTTCCAGGTCCAGCAGGTCGGTCAGTGTGGCGACCATCCAGAGCATCACCGGCAGGATCAGCAGGGCGATGATGCCGGTCACCACGTTGAACAGAATATGGCCGATGGCCAGGCGCCGGGCGTTGGCGGTGGCTTTCAGGGCCGACAGCGCAGCGGTGGAGGTAGACCCCAGGTTGGCACCCACCACGGCTGCTGCGGCATTATCGAGCGGGATCAGTCCACCGGCAGCTGCAGTCAGCACAATGGCCAGCGAGGCACTGGAGGACTGGGTCAGAACGGTGGCGATCAGGCCAATCATGAAGAACGCTGGCAGGCCGTAGTCCGGGCTGATGATGTCGCCGCTGGTAAGGCCGCCGGCGGCGGATTCCAGTGCGGTTTTCAGAATCGACAGGCCCAGGAAAAACAGCGCAAAGCCGGCCAGGGCCTCTCCCAGAAACTGGTTTCGGGGCGTGCGGCTGATGGTGCGGAATCCCACGCCCGCCGCCAGCAGGGGCAGTGCAATGGCTTCGATTTTGAAACCGAAGCCCACCAGGCTCACCAGCCAACCGGTCATGGTGGTGCCGATGTTGGAGCCGAAGATCACCCCCAGGGAGTGTTTCAGGGACAGCAAGCCGGCGTTAACAAAGCCGATGGTGGCCACGGTGACCGCGCCGGAGTGCTGCACAATACCGGTAATCACAAAGCCGGCCATCAGCCCTCGCATCGGGGTGCGCGTCCAGTGGCCGAGCAGGTGGCGCAGGGAATGGCCGGCGGCGTTTTTCAGGCCGTTGGTCATCATTTCCATGGCCAGCATGAACAACGCCAGCCCGCCGAGTACCTGAAAAACGGATGAGATCATGGTTGCGGGAAAAACACCCTGAGACTGTTTTGATAAGTCTGGCTCACAACCTGCCCGAGCGGTAGTTCTTTAACCTCGGCGATTTTTTCCGCCACGAACGGCAGGTAGAAGGGCGCGTTCTCCCGCCCGCGGTAGGGCACCGGCGTCAGGAACGGGGCATCGGTTTCCAGCAGAATCTGCTCGATGGGTGTCATGCGCACGATGTCCCGCACGTTCTCCGCCTTGTTGAAGGTGGTGATGCCGTTAAAGCCCAGACACCAGCCCTGGTCCAGGGCGTATTGCGCCAGGCCAGGGCCGGAGGTAAAGCTGTGAATGACGCCGCGCCGTTCCAGGGTGTTTTCGAATTCCTTGAGGATGGCGATGGTGTCGTCATCGGCATCCCGGCTGTGAATCACCACCGGGCGATTGGTGTCGCAGGCAATTTGCAGCTGGCGGCGGAACACTTCCCGCTGCACTTCGCGGTCGGCGTTGTCGTAGTAATAATCCAGGCCGATCTCGCCAATGGCGACGACCTTGCTGTCGCCCGCGTGCTGGCGGATTTCGGCTTCCACCGCATCGGTGTAGCTCTCGGCTTCATGGGGGTGGACACCCTGGGTGCCGTACACCCAGTCGGCAGCCTGGCTCAGTTCCCGCACTGCCGCCAGGTTGTCCGGCGACACCGCGATGGTGATGACCTTTTCGATGTTGACGTTCCGGCTGTGATCGAGAATATCCGCCAGGGGCTGGTCTTTCAGATAGTCCAGGTGGCAGTGGGTCTCAATGATCGGGTGATCGAAAACGGGAATCTCGCGACGTTTTTTGCTCATATCCGGGTTCTGGCTCCATCGCAGCACAGGGCTGGCTGCTATCCTGAAAGTTGATACCCTGAGTTTAACAGTTTGCATACAGCTTGACCTGCCCGGCAGGCCTAGGGAGTTTCCTTGATGAAGTACACGGCCTTTGCCCGTTCCTGGTTTCTGAACCCGAAACAACCGGGGCTGGGGCATTACCCCACAGAGCTGGATGACAGCGCTGATGTGCCATCGCTTGAGGCCAGCCTGGAAGACATCGGGGAATACCAGCGCAGGCTCTGGGCCAACCGCAAGCAGGCGCTGTTGCTGGTGGTCCATGGCCCGGATACCAGTGGCAAGGACAGCCTGATCCGCACACTCGCCACCTATGCAGACCCTGCCGGCTTTCATGCCTGGTCGTTCAGCCGGCCAACCGGGGCCGAGGCCGCCCATGATTTTCTGTGGCGGGTGACGCCTTACCTGCCGGCCTATGGCCAGATGGTGGCCTTCAACCGCAGCCACCATGAAGCGGTGATTGGCGAACGGGTGTGGCCGGTGCGGGCCGAAGACACCTACAACTGGCCGGCCCGGTACCAGGCAGTCTGTGACTTCGAACGGCACCTGGTGTCTGAAGGCACCTGTATTGTGAAAGTCTGGCTCAACCTGTCGGAAGATGAGCACAAACGGCGGTTGCTGAAGCGCCTGGACAAGCCCAGGAAACGCTGGAAATTCGATCATTCCGATATCGAAGGCTGGAAGCAGCGGGCCACATACCGGGAGTATGCCGAGCAGGCGCTGGCGGCAACCCATACCGGCGATGCACCCTGGTTTGTTGTGCCCGGCGACAGCAAGCCGGTGGCCCGTGCTATCGTGGCGGCACTGGTGGCGGAAGTGTTAAAGCAGCTGGCACCGGAGTATCCGGCGGAACATCCGGAGGTGCTGGAAGAGTATCGGCAGTTGCTGGCCGAGAATGGCGTGAGTTAACGGAGGCAAGTCATGCACATTGTGGTGATAGGCGGCGGTGTGGTGGGTGTAACCACTGCCCGGGAGCTGATACGGCGGGGCCACAGGGTAACGGTACTGGAACGGCACCCGGTGGCGGGTAACGAAACCAGCAAGGGCAATGCGGCCCAGCGCTCCTACGGGGTGGTGTATCCCTGGGCGGACCCCTCCATGGTGTTCAAGTCCCTGCCATGGCTGTTGCAACAGGACGGCCCGCTGAAACTGGGCCTGCCGCCGTCACTGGATGCCTTGCGGTTCATGTTTGCCACCCTGCGCTACGCCTGGTCGCCGGGGTTATTCGGGCTGAACAAGCGGGCCATGTTGCGCCTTGGTATCTACAGCCGGGAACGTTTCCTGGCCCTGGAACAGGAACACAAGCTGGCCTTTGACGGTGCCCATCAGGGCCTGCTGCACCTGGCCAGCACGCCCGGCGCTATGGAAGACTACCGCAAGCTGCATGAATTGCTGGCCGGCATGGGCATTGCCTCAAGCCTGCTGACCCCGGAGCAGGTGCGGCAGGTGGAGCCGGGCATGACCGGCGGCGGCCCCCTGTACGGTGCCATTCGCTACGACACTGACGGAACCGGTGACTGCCACCTGTTCAGCCAGGAACTGGCCCGGGCCTGCCAGGAGCTGGGGGCCGAATTCCGCTATGAAGTGTCAGTGGAACACCTGCTGGCGGACCAGCAGCGGGTGAATGGCGTGCAGATCCGTCGGGCTGATGGCCGTACTGAGATTGTTGAGGGGGATGCCTTCGTGGTGTCTGCGGGCTGCTGGTCGCCGGAGCTGGTGCGGCCGTTGGGGCTGAAGCTGCCGATATACCCGGTCAAGGGTTACAGCATTACCGTGCCACTCAGCGAGCCTGGCCGGGCGCCGGTGAGCACCATTCACGATGACAACTTCAAGGTGGTTTCCACCCGGCTGGGTAACCGCTTGCGGGCCACCGGGTTTGTGGAGCTGGCGGACTTCAACCGGGATATCCCCGGGGCCCGCATTGCCACCATTAAAAAATCCGTGCAGTCGCGCTTTCCGGGGTGCGCGAACCTGGATGACGCCGAAACCTGGACCGGGTTCCGGCCGATGACGCCGGACGGCCCCGCCATTATCGGGCGGGGCCCCAGGGACAACCTGTTCCTGAATACCGGGCACGGTACCTTCGGCTGGACCCTGTCGGCAGGCAGCGCGGCGGTGATTGCCCAGGTAATTGATGGCGAGGAGCCGGCGGTGCAACTGGACGCCTTCCGGCCCGGGCGGTTTTCAGAATAGCTCAGAGCTTGCGCTCGATGTTGCCGCACAGGGTGTGCACAAAGCCGATATCCCGCTCCGACAGCAGGGGCAGGCGCTCGAACACCCATTGCGACAGCTTTTCATCGGCTGGGGCATCCAGTTTCGGCAACAGGGTTTCCAGCCGGGTACGCAGGGCGCCAAGACCGGCGGCTTCCGTTTCTTCGGCAGGGCTGTCGGTGCCGGCAGCGGCGAGCCCCGATAGTTCCCAGGCGTAGAGCATCACCGACTGGGCCAGGTTCAGTGACGGATAACTGACCGCCATGGGGAAGCCGGTCAGCAGGTCACACAGGGCCAGTTCGTCGTTCGACAGGCCCCGGTCTTCCCGCCCGAACACCAGGGCCGCGGTAGCCACTGCCGCGCCCTTGTTGGCCAGTACCCAGGGCCCGGGCAGCCGCGCCTACGTTTTCCGGAACTTTTGGTTCAACCAGTACAAAGGCCAGTTTCATGACGTTACCTCCGGCGGCGAGTTTACACCAGCCAGCGAGATCTTTTTACAGCCACTGGCAGCAGGTGAATGACTGGCTGGTCCGGCACCAGGAGTTGTGGCAACCGGCACCGTTTATGGAGCCGGAACCGGCCTGGTGCGAACGTTATCCGGAGCTTGCACACTGGCTGGACACGCTGACGCTGGACGCCTGCGAAGCCTTTGAAGAAAACCTGGCGGCGTTTGCCGTCGAAGCTGCCCGGTTTGTGCCGGGCCTTGCTGACTACGGGCCCCTGGTAGAGCTGCCGGAACTGTCACCTCCCGACAGCGGGGCCCGGTCGGCACTGTCGGAGCTGCAGGCCGTGGATATGCCCGGTCGCAAGCGTTTGCAGGCCGGTGCCTTTGCCGCCGCGGTGCTGCCGCTGCAACAGCCTGTGCTGGATTGGTGCTGTGGCAAAGGCCACCTGGCACGAACGCTGGCGGCCCGGGGGGCGGCGCGCGTGCGGGGCTTCGAGTGGAATGATGAACTGGTTCAGGACGGCAACCGGCTGGCCCGGCATTACGGCGATCCGGTGCAGTTGCACCACCAGGATGTGATGGCCGATTCCCTGAACTGGCCTGCGGGAGTGCATGGCGTGGCGCTGCATGCCTGTGGCGACCTGCACCGGCAACTGCTGAAGCGCGGCGCGGCGGCCGGTACGCCGAGACTGAGTTTTTCCCCCTGCTGTTATCACCTGACGGCCCAGGAGCCGTATCAACCCCTGGCACAAGGCAGCCGAAACCACGCACCCGCCCTGAGGCCAGGCCGTAACACCCTGCGCCTGGCCGTGCGGGAAACGGTCACAGCGCCCGCAAGGGTGCGGGAGCAGACGGCCCGAGTGACGGCATGGCGGCTGGGCTTTGATGCCCTTCAGCGCCATCTGCGGGCAGCAGACAGCTATCTGCCGGTGCCTTCCCATCCGCCGTCCCTGAATAACGGTGACTTCGAAGGCTTCTGCCGCTGGGCTGCGGGCAAGAAACAGCTGGACTTGCCGGATAACCTGGACTGGCAGCACTGGTCGACGCGGGGTGAACAGCGGGCGTTGCAGGTTCAGCGCCACGAGTTACTGCGGCATCTGTTCCGCCGGCCACTGGAGCTCTGGATGGTGCTGGATTACGCGGTGTTTCTGGAGGAGCAGGGCTACAGGGTGCGCCTGGGCCGTTTCTGTGCACGGGAACTGACGCCCAGAAACCTGCTGGTGGATGCGGTTCGGGTGGAATGACTGCGGTTGAAACAAGTAAGGCGCCCGAAGGCGCCTTACTTATTCACTACCCGTCCGGTTGGTCTTAGCGACGAACCTGGATGCGGGCTTCTACACGGCGGTTCTGGGCACGGCCAGCTGCAGTGTCGTTGCTGGCAATCGGCTCGACTTCACCGTAACCAACTGCAGTTACACGGTCCGGATCCACACCCAGTACGGAAGTCAGGCGATCAGCCACGGCTTCGGCACGGCGCTGGGACAGGGCGCGGTTGTACTCGGCATCACCAATGCTGTCGGAGTGTCCGGCAATCTCAACGGTAGTTTCCGGGTACTCTTCCATGAAGTCCGCAGCCTTGCGGATTTCGGCGTCGTAGGTGGCGTCAATCACGGAACTGTTGGTGGGGAACTGAACCCGCAGCTCGATGGTTTCGATGGTCTCGGTGACACCTTCGCAGCCGGTTTCATCCACTTCAGTACCAGCGGCCGTGTTCGGGCACTGGTCCTTGCTGTTCACCACGCCATCGTTGTCGCTGTCCAGCTCACAACCACGGCTGTTTACTTCAGCGCCAGCCGGGGTGTTCGGGCACTGATCCTTGCTGTCGGCAACGCCATCGTTGTCGGCATCCAGTTCACAGCCGCGGCTGTCTACCTGGGCACCGGCCGGGGTGTTGGCGCACTGGTCACGGGAATCGGGCACACCGTCGTTGTCCGCATCCGCCGGTTTGGGCTCGGTGGTGGTGTGGTGGAAGGCCAGACTCAGGCCCAGAGACACCATGGTGTCGAAGGTGCTTTCGTCGATGCCGTGGAACTCGCGCAGGTCACCGCGCAGGGAAATCATGTCGCTGATGTTGTAACGCACACCGGCGCCCACGTTTACACGGGTTTCGTCATGGTTGGTGCCAGCGGTAAATACCGGGCCGTCACCGAAATCAGCATGGCCGGCACCGAAGGCCAGGTACGGGTTCCAGGCAGAATCCTGGCCACGGAAGTAATACAGGCCGTCCAGGCGCAGTTCTTCGAACTCGGAATCGCCGTTTACGTACTTGCGGTCTGCATCAGCGCGTGAGTAAACCGCTTCTACCGCCCAGTGGGGTTTGAACCGATATTCAATACCAACGCCGTAGGTGTCGGTTTCGCTCAGGTCACGCTTGTCGTCAAACAGTTGGTAACCGGCGAACGGGTTCAGGTAAATGGATTGCTTGTCGGCGGCCAGGGCTGGCGCAGACAGGGATGAAGCTAATACGGCCAAAGCGACCGGGCGCACGATGTTCATGCAGAACCTCCTGTTTCATTTTTATGTTCCCGTTCTCTCATCAGGAACGCAGACAAATCCCTAGATACAAAGCCTAATCTGGAATCTAGATTAGTAAGCCAAAAAATACAAAAAATTACACCCGTACCGGGGTCAGGATTTGTACGCAGGGGATTCCACTTATGGATCAGTCTGTTACCGGGGTGAAGTACAGGTGGGCGCTTTTCTTGCTGAAATTCAGGGTGTCGCCATTATCAAAGCGCACCTCGAATGAGCTTTCGTCTTCCCCGGTTACGCGGCCGGCGCCAAAGATGGCGTGAATGAGCCGGGGCTGGTGCCATACGGGTTGTGACGTGTCCGGGGTGCTGGCTGGCGCCTGGCCATCCAGGGTGATTTTGGCCCTTTCGGCATAGCGCAGGCTGACCGGGGTGAGGGGATGCCGGAGCGTTATGGGCTGGCCGGAGGCGGGGTTACCTGCATCGAGAACCTGCCCCAGCTCCCGGGCCAGGGGGAAGCAGAATTCTGCCACGAAGCGGCTGGGGCCCTGATCACCATCCAGGTGCGGGTGGCTGCTGTCGGGGCGGGTAATCAGGTGCAGCTGCTCCCGGCAACGGGTCATGCCCACGTAGAGCAGCCGCCGTTCACTCTCCAGCAGGGCTCGGGCATCGTCCTGCGGGCGGGGGCTGTAGGGCAGGTACTTTTCCTGCAGGCCGGGAATGATGACCACCGGCCACTCCAGGCCCTTGGTGCGGTGGATGGTGGATAACAGTACACCTTGTTCACGCTGCTCGCCGGCCTGCTGTTTCAGGGCCTTGAGATGGTCCAGCGCACCGGTGGCGTCAACATCCAGGCTTTTCAGGTAGTCGCGGAAGCCCTGGATGGTGTCGATGCGCTCTTCGGCGCTGTCGTGGGTCAGGGCGAGGCTGCGAATGCCTTCATACAGATCGGTATGGTCGGCGTAGACGCTGATCAGCCCGGCCACGGGGCCCTTGTAGTTGCGCAGCTGCATCAACACTTCGCCCAGTTTTTTCAGCTTGCGCGCGGCCATGGGGGCCAGGGCGTTGAAGTCCATGGCCAGCAGGCGTTCGTGCCAGTCGCTGTCGAAGCCGGCGAGGAACTGCGCCAGGTTTTCCAGCTCCGGCTCTTTCAGGCCGACGTGGGGAAAGCGCAGCAGTTGCCGGGCCAGGTCCAGCCGGTCGCTGTCGGGCAGCTGGTGCAGGCGGCCGCTGACCACCATCAGCAGGGCGATAATGGCCTGCACTTCCCGGCTGAACAGGGCCCCTTTGCCGCTGTCGATGCGATAGGGGATCTGCCGGGCCAGCAGTTTCAGCTCGATCGGCACACTCTGGCTCCAGACCCGGAACAGGATGGCGGTCTGGCTGGTTTGCTCCGGGCTTTGTTGCTGCAGAATTTTCAGGATCTGGTCGCTGTCGTTGTCTGCCCGGTGCAGGTTTACCTCCGTAGCCGGAGTAGATGAGTGGGAGTGGCACAGCACATCTTTGCGGCCGGTGTTGTGGCAAATCAGGTGGTTGGCCAGCAAGGCGACCTGGTGGCCGTACCGGAAGGTGTAGCTCAGGGTCTGTTCCAGGGGGCTTTCGAACTCGTCGCTGAACCGGCGCAGGATAAATTCAGGCTTGGCGCCGCGGAATTCGTAGATGGTCTGGTCCGGGTCGCCGACCACGGTCACCCGGGCGCGGTCGCCGGCCACGTAGCGCAGCAGCAAGTGCTGGATTTCGTTGGTGTCCTGGTATTCGTCCACCAGGATCAGGTCCATTTTATTTCCGACGAGGCGCTGCAATGGCGGGTTCTGGTGAATAGCCATGACCGGTTCGTACAGCATGTCGGCGTAGCTGATGCGGCTCTGGCTTTTGCGCCATTGCTCAAAGCAGTGGAACAGGTCGATCAGGTATTTGTGTTTTTCCGAGTAGCCCAGTTCTTCGAATACGATTTCTGCCGGCGACAGGCAGGTTTTGACCAGGTCGATAAAGCCGGTGGCGGTTTCCACATAGTCTTTCTTGTTGCGGCGTATTTCATCGGCCAGGTCTTCCGGTGCCAGCCGGCGGGTGAGCAGCCAGGCCTGGTAGCCGATTTCCTGTTCGGTGAGGATTTTTTCAGAGAATCCCGGCAGGTAGCCTTCCCGCACGAAGCGTTTGTACAGCCGCAGGCCCATGGCGTGATAGGTGCGGATTTCCGGCAGGGCCAGGCCGGACTGGTGGCACACTTGCTGCAGTTTGCGCTGGAAGTCGATGCGGGCGCTGCGGTTGAACATGAGTACCAGCATGCGGTCCGGGTCGTGGCCCTGTTGCAGCAGGTGGCGTATGCGCCAGGCCAGGGTGGAGGTTTTGCCGCTGCCGGCCACGGCGGTGATTACCGAGTGTTCGTAGCCGGCGGTGATGATGGCCCGCTGTTCGTCGGTTAGGTGGTCTGGCAGGTAGCTGGTGTCTGGCGTTTGGGGCTGGTTTGGCATGGTGGGTATTGTACTTGGCTGCTGGCAGCGGGAGTAGCCGTGCCGCATAATTGCCTGAGACTTTTGTCATTCATGCCCGCACTGCGCCGGGGGTGGCCTTCAAAAAAACGCTCCTGTCGGCACCCCTACGGGGTCCGGCCCGCAATCACAGATTGCGGTCGCTCAGCTTTCGCATGAAGCTTCGCTTCATAAGAGCTCGGCTGAGCCCATGTGGCGCTTCTGCTCCGCCATCCATGGCTCCGCAAATTTTTTGAAGGCCACCCCCGGCGCAGCGCTCCATCGGAGTTGCCTTCAGATTATGCCTTCCTCGATCACACAGAACTGGCAAACCTTTTCGGCTCAATTGGCCCATACCGGTCAACGCCGCCTCGTTCTGGTGGAGGGTGAACAGGAGTGGGCCCGGGGCTGGGTGCAGGAGCGGTTGGGTGGTTTTGATGTCGCCGGGGCGCTGTGGGTTGGTCGTGACGAGGATGCCGGGCGTGCGGGTGTCCGTGGCGTCTCGGCAGCGCAGTACAAGCGGTGGCTGGGGCGGGAGACCGGGGTGTTGGTTTGGGATGGCTGGCAGGGGAATCCGCCGGATGGGTTTGCCGGGTTGGCGGGTACGTTGAGGGCCGGTGGGTTGTTGTTCTGGTTGATGCCGCCGCTGGCGGACTGGCCGGGGTTTGAGGATCCGGATTACTCGCGCACGGGGCTGGATGGGGCGGGGGAGCATCGGTTTTTGGCGCGGTTGGCGGAGGTTGTGGCGTCTGACGGTGCGGTGGTCCGGGTTCGGCAGGGTATTGATGAATGCCCGGTGCTGCCGGATGTCCGGGGTGACGGGTTGGCTTTCAGGCCGGGGTCGACGCCGGAGCAGTCGGAGCTGGTGGCGCGGCTGGTGCGTTTCGGGTTGGGGCGGCGTCGGCGGCCGGTGGTGGTGACGTCAGACCGGGGCCGGGGGAAGTCGGCGGCGTTGGGGATGGCGGCGGCGGAGTTGTTGCTGGCGGGGCGGCAGCAGGTGTTGGTGACGTCGCCTTCGGTGGACAATCTGCAGAGTTTTTTCCGGCATGCGGCGGAGGTTATGGGCGACCGGGTTGAGAGCCGGTCGGAGTCGGAGCTTGTGCTGCCGGGCGGGCAGGCGATTCGTTTTCTGCCGGTGCCGGAGTTGCTGGCGCAGAAGCCGGAGGCCGAGGTGGTGATGGTGGATGAGGCCGCCGGTTTGCCGGCTAGCTGGCTGCGGGAGGTTTTGCTGGGCTGGCCGCGGGTGGCGTTTGCCAGCACGGTGCATGGCTATGAGGGCACCGGGCGGGGCTTTGCGATCCGGTTCCGGCAGGTGCTGGACCGGGAGGCGCCGCACTGGCAATCGGTGGAGCTGAAGCAGCCGGTGCGCTGGGCGCAGGGTGATCCCCTGGAGCGGGTGTTGTTCCGGATGTTTCTGCTGGGTGCCCGGGGGCCGGACAGCAGCAAGCCGAAACCCGGTGCAGTGTCTGTCGAACCCTGGAATCCGGCACAGGCCAGCGAGGCGGAACTTGCCGAGGCCTTCGGCTTGCTGGTGGATGCCCATTACCGCACCACGCCGGCGGACTTGCGGCAGTGGCTGGACGATCCGGCCGCCAGCAGCTGGCGGGCGGTGGTGCAGGGCAAAACCGTGGGTGTGCTCTGGGGATGTGTGGAAGGCGGCCTGGATCAGGACCTGGCCGCCCAGGTGGCCATGGGCCAGCGCCGTTTGCGGGGGCATTTGCTGGCGCAGTCCCTGGCCAGCCATGGTGGCTTTGCGGAGGCGGCGCAGCAGCGGTGTTTTCGGGTGGTGCGCATTGCCGTGGCAGAGCCGGCCCGGCAGCTGGGCGTGGGCCGGGCGCTGGTGGCGGCGGCGGAAGAGTTTTGCCGGAGCCAGGAGCTGGATTCGCTGGGTACCAGTTTTGGTGGCGAAGCGGGTTTGCAGTCGTTCTGGCAAGGTTGTGGATTACGCCTGGCGCGTATCGGGCTGACCCGGGAGCGTTCTACTGGCGAGTTTCCGGTGCAACTGTTCAAGGGTGTATCCCCGGCGGGCTGCGACCTGGAGCAGCGCCTGCGCCGCCGGTTTGCCAGGCACTGGCAGGTGCTGATTCCCCGGCACTGGGCCGACATGCCCCAGGAATTGCTGGCGCAGCTTGCCGCAGACCTGCCTGCCACGGCAGAGCCCGGGCCGGACGACTGGCAGGATTTGCGGAGCTTTGCAGAGGGCTACCGGGGGTTTGAAGTGACTTTGCCGCTGCTGCGTGAAGTCTGCAGCTGGCCTGGCTGGATGGCCTGGCTGGCCGGGCAGGAGGATGCCGGGCTCTGGTGCCGTGCGGTGCTTCAGGGTTGGGCCTGGCCGCAGTTGCAGGCGCTTGGGCTGGTCACCGGCAAGGGGGAGGGTGAAATGCGGCTGAGACAAATCGTGGCCCGCTGGTCGGCACAAGTGTCGGAGTTGTGACCGTTTCGATTTAATTATGACCACCCGGCCCGCAAAATAGCTGAAAAAATCAAACAAGAGAGTACGAATGATGAGCAGGGGTGCGGGCAGTCGCTTTCATTTTGTGGTTTTGGTGGTGCTGTCGTTGCTGGCCGGTTGCAGCAGCACGGGCGAGGTAGGCGATACCGGGGCCACCGGCGCGGATTTGCTGGCAGCGGTTGCGGCCAATGAAGACCGGGCGGTGCTGGATATGCTGTCGCAGGGCGTGGACCCAGACCCAAGGGCAGGTTCTTCCAAAACCCCGCTGATGCTGGCAGCGGCGGAAGGTAACCGGCGTATTGTCCGCTTGCTGCTGGCGGCCGGTGCCGATGTGAACAGCGAAGACAACAGCGGTTACACGCCGGTGATCCATGCGGCGGAAAACGGGCATTTGTCGGTGGTTCGGGCCTTGCTGGCGGCGGGAGCCAACGTCAATGTCAGCCAGGACGGCGAATCCCTGCTGATGAAAGTGGTGGAAGCCGGCGACCTGCTGACCGCCGAGATGCTGCTGGCCGCTGGTGCTGATGTGCACTACCGGCGCACCGATGGCACCACGGCCCTCGACATTGCCCGGGCCCGCAATAACCAGGACCTGGAAATGCTGCTGGTGCAAGCGGGCGCGGCCCGCTGATTTCCCGGCCCGGTGTCAGTCCAGCTGCATCGGGTCGTTCAGGTCGTCCCAAACCGGCTCGAAATGCCTTTCGATCACCTCTTCCGGTACCTCCCCGGCGGATTTGAACGACCACACCGGCGCTTTATCTTTGTCCACCAGCAATGCCCGGATGCCTTCGGCGAGGTCGGGGCGGCGGGTGCATTCCAGTGCCATGGCCAGTTCCATCCGGAAAATATCCTTCAGTGACATCTGCTGACCCTTGCGCAGCTGGTGCCAGACCAGCCAGGCGGTCACCGGGCAGCCATTCTTCAGGTTTTCCGCACAGCTTTGCCACCAGGGGTCGTCAATGTCGGCGGCGAGTATCTGTTCGATGATGGCGGGCAGCTCGGTGCCTGCGGTCAGCCGGGCGATGGTCTGTTCGTGCCGCTCCAGGTGGCCCGGCGCCAGGCTCCGGTAATCCAGGGCTTCCACCTGGTTCAGCAGGCGGAACAGCCGGTTGTCATCGGCGGCGGCCTCGCCGGTCCAGCGCTCATCCTGCAGGCGGGCCAGCAGGGTTTCGATCTGGCCCGCATCAATCACCAGGTCTGCCAGCCCCACCCGCAGGGTGTCGGCCACGTTCAGGCGGGCCCCGGTCAGCCCCATAAACAGCCCGAGGCGCCCCGGCAGACGGTTCAGGAACCAGCTGGCACCGACATCCGGGAACAGGCCGATGCTGATTTCCGGCATGGCCAGGGTGACATCGGGTGTGACCAGCCGGTAGCGGCAGGCCGACAGCAGGCCCAGGCCGCCCCCCATCACAATGCCCCGGGCCAGGCCCACCACCGGCTTCGGGAAACGGTGCAGGCTGTAGTCAAGCCGGTACTCCCGGGTGAAGAAGCGTTCCGGGGCAGAGGTGTCACCTTCGCCTTTCAGGGCCTGGTACAGGTTGCGGATGTTACCGCCGGCACAGAAGGCCCGTTCGCCGCTGCCTTGCAACACCACCATGCAGATGCGGTCGTCTGTGGCCCAGCGATCCAGGGTTTCCTGGGCCTGGTTGACCATGTCCTCGGTCAGGGCGTTGAGGGTCTGGGCTGCATTCAGGGTAAGCAGACCGATGTGGCCCTGGCGGCAGGCGAGTTCCTGAACCTCTACAGACATGTGGTGTGATCTCCGGTGGGCAAGTGATTTTGTTAATTAATGTATTTTTGCGGTTTGTTCGTACTGTCCTATAGTCAGCACAAGAGTAAAACAGCACTATGGTCGCACTAATGTCCTTGACCTATCACATTTGAGGCCTTGGATGGCTGTGCTATAAAGTAAGTCTGACTTACGGTCCGGTTTATAAAAAACTGAATTGTAAACGTAAAAACGATGAGAGGATGAACTCTATGAACCTGAAACACTTCGCAGTTGCTGGTCTGTTCGCACTGGGTGCTGCTGCGCCTGCCGCTTCCATGGCAGCCGACGCCGAAGCCGGTAAGGCCAAGGCTGGCGTTTGTGCCGCATGCCACGGCCAGAACGGTATCTCCCAGGTGCCCATCTACCCGAACCTGGCAGGCCAGAAAGAGCAGTACCTGGTTGCTGCCCTGAAAGCCTACAAGGCTGGTCAGCGTCAGGGTGGCCAGGCTCCGGTCATGCAGGGCCAGGCAACTGCCCTGAGCGATGAAGACATCGCTAACCTGGCGGCTTACTACGCAAGCCTGCCGGCTGGCGGCAAGTAATTGCCCGGCAGTGGTGCGGCTCAGGCCGCACCACTGACAATCCGGTAACTGGGCCGATAAGCGGATGATCCCGGCAGTTTCATCCGGTCCTGGGCAATAAACTGCTCCAGCATGGCCTCAAGGGGTTTGATCAGTGTCGGGTCTCCGGCAATTTCAAACGGTCCCTTCTCCTGAATCTGCCGAATTCCGCTTTCCTTCACATTTCCCGCCACGATACCGCTGAACGCCTTGCGCAGATTCGCCGCAATCAGGTGTGCCGGTTGATCCCTGTGTAATTCCAGCGCCCGCATATTGCTGTGGTTGGGCTCGAACGGTAACTGGAACACCGGGTCGATCTTCAGCATCCAGTTGAAGTAGTAGGCATCCTGCATGGCACGGCGGAAGGTCTCCACATCCTTGATGCCCTGCTTCATGGTCTGGGCTACCCGTACCGGGTCATCAATGATGATGTCGTACTTGCTGGCGGCTTCGTCGCCCAGGGCATTGCGGATGAACTTGTCGATCATCTCGAAGTATTCCGCGTTTTCCCGGCGGCCGGTAAACACCACCGGGAACGGCAGGTCGGCGTTGTCCGGATGTAGCAGAATGCCCAGAAGATACAGAATCTCTTCGGCCGTACCCACGCCACCGGGGAAAACGATCACCCCGTGGCCACAGCGCACAAAGGCTTCCAGGCGCTTTTCGATATCCGGCATGATCACCAGTTCGTTGACAATCGGGTTGGGCGCTTCCGCCCCGATGATGCCCGGTTCGGTAATGCCAATGTAACGACCGTTCTTGATCCGCTGCTTGGCGTGGGCAATGGTCGCGCCTTTCATGGGGCCTTTCATGGCGCCCGGGCCGCAGCCGGTGCAGATGCTCATTCCCCGAAGCCCCAGCTGGTGCCCCACTTCCTTGCTGTACTGGTACTCGTCATGGCTGATGGAGTGGCCACCCCAGCACACCACCATGTCGGGCTGGCGGCCGGGCTCCAGGGCCCGGGCATTGCGCAGGATATGGAACACCAGGTTGGTAATGTCTTCCGGATTATCCTTGCGGAAGCCGGAGACGGTGTCGGGCAGCGAGTGGCTGTAGACAATATCCCGCAACACCGAGAACAGGTGTTCCCGGATGGCCCGCAGCATTTCGCCGTCAACAAAGGCGTGCGCCGGGGCATTGATCAGCTCCAGCTTCAGGCCCCGGGGCTGGGGAACCAGTCGCACATCGAAATCGCCGTGGGCTTCCATCAGTTCCTTGCAGTCGTCGGTTTCCATGCCGGTATTCAGCACCGCCAGGGCGCATTGCCTGAACAATCGGTACAAGCCACCTTCACTCTTGTCCTTGAGCCGGTTTACCTCGTGGGTGGAGAGAATTTCGAGGCTGCCCTCCGGAGAGACCAGGGCATTCATGGTGGGTTCGGTCATCGGTGTTGGAACTCCTGCTGTTTCGGCAATGACGGATTTTGAGCCACTCAGGCGAAAGGGTACACTAAGCGCTTTTCGCCTTTTACGCTACCCGACGTTCCTCCGATCAAAGTCCTTTTTTATGAAATTACTGATTCGTCCTGCCGCTGAAGTGGCCATCAAAAGCAAACCCGTTCGCCAGCAGCAAATGCGCCAGTTGCGGCAGAATATCCGGAAACTCCTGGCCCGGCTGGATGCCGACATCCGGGTGGATGGCAGCTGGGACCGGGTTGATGTGGAGGTGCCCGAAGGCCGGGGCCTGACCGGCGCGGTGATTGATGAGCTTACCCGAATTTCCGGCATTTCCACCATCCAGGAAATCGCGGTTTACCCGTTTGTGGACCTGGACGACGTGGGCGCCAAGGCCATACAGGCCTTTGCCGGTCGACTGAAAGGCAAAACCTTTGCAGTACGTGCACGGCGCCATGGCCAGCACGATTTCCGTTCGATTGACCTGGAGCGACTGGTCGGCGGCGCGCTGATGCAAGCCTCCGAGGCCCGTGGGGTCGATCTGAAAAATCCGGAAGTGGAAGTGCGCATCGAAGTGAACGATGACCAGTTCCACATTGCCCATCGCCGTCACGAGGGCTTGGGCGGCTATCCGCTGGGTACCGTGGAAACCGTGATGACATTGATCTCCGGTGGCTACGATTCGTCGGTAGCGGCTTACCTGATGATGCGCCGCGGTATCCGCAGCCATTTCCTGTTCTTCAACCTCGGCGGCACTGCCCATGAGGTGGGCGTGCGCCAGGTGGTGCACTACCTGTGGCAGCGTTACGGCGCCTCCCACAATGTGAAGTTTATCTCGGTGCCCTTCGAGGGCGTGGTGGCAGAAATCATGCGTTCGGTAAACCATCGCCACTGGGGCGTGGTGCTCAAGCGCATGATGCTGAAAGCCGCTGCCGAAATTGCCCGGGATTACACCGCCACCGGCCTGGTGATGGGCGATGCCGTGGCCCAGGTGTCGAGCCAGACCCTGACCAACCTGAACGTGGTCGATCGCGCCAGCGATGAAGTGGTGCTGCGCCCGCTGATTGCCATGGACAAGCAGGAAATCATCCGCATTGCCCGGGACATCGGTACCGAGCCCTTTGCCCGCAACATGCCGGAATACTGTGGCGTGATTTCCAGCAAGCCGGTCACCCGCGCCAAGCTGCACCGGGTAGAGGAAGAAGAAACCCACATGGATCTGCAAGTGCTGGCCAGCGCCATCGCCAACAGCGAGCACACCAAGGTGAGCGAACTGCTGGACAGCGTGGTGACTCCGGAAGAGGTGGAACTGGTGCAGACCCCGGCGGTAGACGATGTGATCATCGACGTGCGCCACCCTTCCGAGGAAGAGCGGGCGCCGCTGACGCTTACCAACAACGAGATCCTGAAAATCCCGTTCTACGAGCTCAACCAGCAGGTGCCGGGGCTACCGGCAGGCCGCCAGTACCTGTTGTACTGTGACCGGGGCACCATGAGCCGCATGCACGCCGGTCACCTGAAGGCGGAAGGCCTTAACAACGTGAAGGTTTACGCTCCGGGCGCCTAGCCTTCCAGCCCCCTGAAGAACTGCTGGACGTTCTCGCTGAGGGCGTCCAGGTCATATCCCCCCTCCTGTACGATCAGCGTCGGCAGCCCCAGCTGACGGATGTGGGTGCTGAGCCGGCAGAAGCCCTCGGATGACACCGACACCTTGGCCTGCGGGTCGTTTTTGTAGATATCGAAGCCCAGCGGCAGGATCAGCACATCGGGCTGGTACAGCCGCACGGCCGCCAGTGCTTCCTCCACGCGGGCAAAGAAATCCTCCTCGCTGGAGCCGTGGGGCATGGGCAGGTTGATGTTGTAACCGTAGCCTTCGCCTTCGCCGCGCTCGTCCTCGAAGCCGCTCACCACCGGGTAGAAGTTGGTGGGGTCGCCATGGATGGAGACATACAGCACATCGCTGCGATCGTAGAAGATTTCCTGGATGCCCTGGCCGTGGTGCATATCGGTATCCAGGATCACCGTACGCGGGAACCGGCTTTTCAGGTGTTCGGCGGCAATGGCGGCATTGTTCAGGTAGCAGAATCCCCCGGCGGCATCTTTGCGAGCGTGGTGGCCGGGCGGGCGGCACACGGCATAGGCATAGCGCTCGCCGGCAATCAGGGCATCGGCCGCCCCGAGAGCGGTCTGGGCCGACCAGTAGGCGGCCTTCCAGGTATTCTCGCCAATCGGACAACTGCCATCGGCCAGGTAACAGGCTGCTTCCGCCAGGACACCCCGCAGGGCATTGGGGGAGCGCACGAAGATGTTGGACATCACCTCGTCGCCCCAGTCTTCCATTTCCATCCAGCGCCGGTGGGCGGATTCCAGGAACCGCAGATAGCCCAGGTCATGCACCTTCGAGATTGGCGCCGCACCCTGGTCGGCAGGCTGGAACACTGGAATGCCCAGCGCTTTCAGGCCTTCCACCATCTGACCGGTACGATCCGGCACCTCCTGGGGCTGGCGCATCTGGCCCCGGGTGAAATACGTCTTCGGGATGTGCAGATCCTGTGACGGATGGAAAAATGCTTTCATGTCCGGCCTCCTTGATTCACTCCCTCGAGTATAGGCAGAGACCGGGATGGGTCAAAAAATCCCCGCTGACTTTACAGGCCGGCCCCCAGCTACCACTATGAAGGCAGAACCCGAACCCTGGATCCCGGCCCGCAACCGGGCGTGATCAGGCACAGAAAAGGAGTCGAGATGATCGAATCACCACTGTTGCAGAATCTTACCGGCTACATTGGCGGGCGCTGGACAGACAGCGCCGGTGACAGCACCTTTGATGTCTACAATCCGGCCACGGGCGGGGTGATTGCCAAAGTGCCTTCGATGCCGGAGCAAGACATACTGGATGCGGTCGAAGCCGGCAAGCAGGCCCTGCGGCTGACCAACCCCTATCCCCTTGAAACCCGCCGCAAATGGCTGGAAGACATCCGCGATGCCCTGAAGGACAACCGCGAGGAAATCGGTCGCATCCTGTGCATGGAGCACGGCAAGCCCTGGAAAGAAGGCCAGGGCGAAGTAGACTACGCCGCCGGCTTCTTCGATTACTGCGCCAGACATATCCAGGCGCTGGATGCCCACACCATTGCGGAAAAGCCGAAAGACTGCACCTGGACGGTTCACTACCGCCCCATCGGCGTCACCGGCCTGATTGTGCCCTGGAACTTCCCCATCGGCATGATCGCCAAGAAGCTCTCGGCGGCCCTGGCGGCCGGCTGCCCCTCGGTCATCAAACCGGCCAGTGAAACCCCGCTCACCATGGTTGCCTTCTTCAGCATCATGGACAAGCTCGGCCTGCCCGATGGCATGGTCAACCTGGTGATGGGCAAGGCCAGCGTCATCGGCAAAGTGCTGTGTGAACACAAAGACGTACCCATGCTCAGCTTCACCGGCTCCACCGAAGTGGGCCGAAAACTGATCGTCGACACCGCCGAGCAGGTGAAAAAGCTGTCCCTGGAACTGGGTGGCAACGCCCCGTATATCGTCTTCGACGACGCCGACCTGGACGCCGCCGCCGACAACCTGATCGCCAACAAATTCCGTGGTGGCGGCCAGACCTGCGTCTGCGCCAACCGCATCTTCGTCCATGAAAAAGTGGCCGACGCCTTCGGCGAAAAACTCGCCGAGCGAGTGAATAAAATGACCGTCGGTGACGGCATGAACGATGGCGTCGACATCGGCCCGTTGGTCAACAAAGCCGGCTTCGACAAGGTCAAGCGCCACCTGGAGGATGCCCTGGCCAAAGGCGGCAAACTGGTTGCCGGCAAGCAGCCGGATGAGTTGGGTGAAGGCCTGTTCTTCCCGCCTACTGTGGTGCAGGGCGTTGACCGCAACATGGCCTGCTACCAGGAAGAAACCTTCGGCCCGCTGGTGCCCATGGCCCTGTTCCGCACCGAAGAAGAAGTCATCGAAGCCGGCAACGACACCGAATTCGGCCTGGCCTCCTACGTCTTCACCGCCGATGCCGAGCGCGCCCAGCGCGTAGCCGCCGGCCTGCGTTTCGGCCACGTAGGCTGGAACACCGGCACCGGGCCTACTCCGGAAGCGCCGTTTGGTGGTATGAAGGCGTCTGGTATTGGCCGGGAAGGTGGCTTGGAAGGCTTGTTTGAGTTTGTGGAAGCGCAGACGGTTCCACGAGGCTTCTAAAGCCCTGAGCCCTCATCTCCTGGAGTTGTCGCACGGGGGAGGTGCCCCTTCGTTGCCAGACAGCGCAGGAACGGGGACTTCTTCCCAGGACTGTCTGTGGCCATGGATGGCCACAGTCAAGCGCACAGGGATGTGCTCGTAGCGTGTCCTGGGAAGAAGTCCCCGTTCCTGTGCGTTAACTCCAAAGATCCTGAGCGTTAACTCCAAAAGAGAGGCGCCAATCCCTGCCCGACAAACCTGCTTTTCTCCTGTTATACTCTCAGGCCTGTTTATTTAACCAGTAAAAAGCCAGGTGCTATGGACGTTTCCCACATTATTGACCCCCTGAACGATGCCCAGCGCGAGGCCGTTACCGCCCAGAACGATCACCTGCTGGTACTGGCCGGCGCGGGCAGTGGCAAAACGCGGGTGCTGGTGCACCGGATTGCCTGGCTGATGACTGTGGATCGGGTGCCGCCGACCGGCATCCTGGCGGTGACCTTTACCAACAAAGCCGCCAAGGAAATGCGCTACCGCATCGAAGAAATGATGAACATCCCCTCCCGGGGACTGTGGTTCGGCACCTTCCATGGCATCGCCCACCGCCTGCTGCGCTCGCACTGGAAAGACGCCGGCCTGCCGGAGAACTTCCAGGTCCTCGACAGCGACGACCAGCTGCGCATGGTCAAGCGGGTGATGCGGGAGTTCCAGATTGATGAAAGCCAGTGGCCGCCGAAACAGGCCCAGTGGTTTATCAACAGCCAGAAAGACGAAGGCCTGCGGGCGGACCATATCCAGGAAAACCCCGGTGACCACTTCACGAGCACCATGCTGAAAATCTACCGCCAGTACGAAAAACTCTGCCAGCAGGGCGGCCTGGTGGACTTTGGCGAACTGCTGCTGCGCTCCCACGAGCTGTGGCTGCACCGGCCGGAGCTACTGAGTCACTACCAGCAGCGCTTCCAGCACATCCTGGTGGACGAGTTCCAGGACACCAACACCATCCAGTACGCCTGGCTTCAGGTACTGGCCAGCAACCGCGTGCCGCTCACCGTGGTGGGTGACGACGACCAGTCCATCTACGGCTGGCGTGGTGCCAAGATCGAAAACATCCAGCAGTACCAGCGGGACTTCCCCAACGCTCGTCTGGTGCGGCTGGAGCAAAACTACCGCTCCACCCAGATGATCCTGAAGGCCGCCAACGCGGTGATCGCCAACAACCAGGGCCGCCTCGGTAAAGAGCTGTGGACCGACGGCCCCGAAGGCGAACCGATCAGCCTGTACGCGGCCTTTAACGAACAGGACGAAGCCAATTACATCGCTGACTCCATCACCGCCTGGGTCAACGACGGCAACCTGCGCAGCGAATCCGCCATCCTGTACCGCTCCAACGCCCAGTCCCGGGTACTGGAAGAAGCCCTGATGCGCCAGGGCATTCCCTACCGGGTGTATGGTGGCCTGCGGTTCTACGACCGCCAGGAAATCCGCAACGCCCTCGCCTACCTGCGCCTGGTGCAGTACCACCGTGATGATGCCGCCTTCGAACGGGTGGTGAACATCCCGACCCGCGGCATCGGCGCCAAGAGCCTGGCGGAGCTACGTGAATACGCCACAGAGCAGGGCATTTCCCTGTGGGAATCTGCCGAACGCCTGCTGGCAGCAGGGCAGGTGAAAGGCCGGGCGAAAACCGGGCTGCAGTCGTTTATGGAAATCATCAACGGCCTGTCTGCAATGGTGGGCGAAGCCTCATTGCAGGGGCTGATGAAGCAGGCCATCGAAGCCAGTGGCCTGAAGGACTACCACGCCAGCGAAAAAGGCGAGAAAGGTCAGGCAAGGGTAGAGAACCTGGAAGAGCTGGTAAATGCGCTGTCCGATTTCGAGGTGGAAGACGGCGTCGACCCGCTGGCAGAATTCATCGCCCAGGCGGCACTGGATGCCGGCGAAGCCCAGGCCGATGCCCATGAAGACAGCGTCCAGCTGATGACCCTGCACTCCGCCAAGGGCCTGGAATTCCCGCTGGTGTTCCTGGCCGGTGTGGAAGAAGGTTTGTTCCCCCACAGCATGTCGCTGGAAGAGCCGGGGCGTATGGAAGAAGAACGCCGGCTGGCCTACGTGGGCATTACCCGTGCCATGAAAAAGCTGGTGCTCACTTACGCCGAATCCCGCCGCTTGTACGGGCAGGAAAAATTCCACGCGCTGTCCCGCTTCGTTCGGGAGATTCCGGGTGACTGCCTGCAGGAAGTGCGGTTACGCAATACGGTGACCCGGCCGGCGATGGTGTCCCGCCCCAATGAGAGCATGTTCAGCCAGGATTCGGCGCAGCAATCGGGTTTCAGTCTGGGGCAGCGGGTGCGTCATCCGAAGTTCGGCGAGGGTATCGTAATGAACTCCGAGGGCACCGGGCACCACACCCGTGTGCAGGTAAACTTCGACGAGGGCGCCAAGTGGCTGGTTCTGGCCTATGCGCCGTTGGAGGCTTGTTAGACGTCGGTGCTTTTTACCCCTAGCCTTCTGGCTCGGTGGTGGCATGACGGTGGGACGGTCTTTCCAAAAAGCGCTCTAGCCGTCCATGGGCGCTTGTGTTCCGCCATCCATGGCTCCACAAATTTTTGGAAAGACCGTCCCACCGCCATGCTTCGGCGTTTCTCAAATCCCAATCGGCTTGCAGACGCTACATAGGCAAGGCTAAGAGGTTGCGTTGAAAGCCAGCTGAGAGGTTTGGGGCTGGTATCGGGGTGGGCCTTCCAAAAATGTGCGGAGCCATGGATGGCGGAGCAGAAGCGCCATAGGGATGTGCCGTAAGGAGCGGTTTTTGGAAGGCCCACCCCGATTGCATATTCCGGCCCATCGTGAACACCCATTCCGGACGAACATGAACACCTATTCTGGTTCAACGTGAACAGTCATTCCGGTCGAAGATGAACACTTTCTGGTGATTTTCCGGAATCGGTGTTCACCATGCCGGAATCCGT
>NZ_JADARC010000088.1:0-1103 GCF_016464245.1 Marinobacter sp. bablab_jr003 | reverse complement strand
TGTAGTGGTCAAGTGTTTTAGGCCACCGTCTTTTGAGCTTTCCAGTAGGCTTGCTCAGCCACATTCGGCGGCAGTCCTTCGTTATGCTTATGCGGGCGAAGGGCACTGTAATAACCGATCATGTAGTCCGTTATTGACTGCTTCGCCGAGGCAAAGCACGGATACCCGGTTTCCGGCACCCACTCTGTTTTCAGGCTCCTGAAGAAGCGCTCTGTTGGGGCGTTATCCCAGCAATTTCCCCGGCGACTGAGGCTCTGCTTCATCTGGTACCGCCAGAGCAACTGTCGGAAACCCAGGCTGGTGTACTGGCAGCCCTGATCCGAATGAAACATAACTTCCGACGGCTCTCCGCGTGATTCGTAGGCAATCGTCAAAGCCTTTTTTACCAGCTCCGTATTGGGCGATAAAGACATTGCCCAGCCTACCGGTTTACGAGAAAATAAATCGATGATCACTGCCAGATAAGCCCAGCGTGCACCTGTCCAGATATAGGTAATATCGCTCGTCCAAACCTGATTGGGCTCCTTCACATCGAACTCCCGATCCAGAAGGTTCGGGATATCCAGGTGCGGCTGATCCGCTTTTTTGTAAGCGTGACTTGGCGGTTGCGTGCTCACCAATCCCAACTGCTTCATCCGTCTGCTGGCACGGTAACGGCTTAGCGGTATTCCGGCCTGCGTAACCATTTGGGCAATACTACGAGCGCCGGCCGAACCGTTACTGGCCTCGTGCGCTTCGACAATCTGATCCAGCAGTTCCTGCTCCGTTTCGCAGGGCCTGCTGTCCCGGCTGCGCCAGGCCCGGTAGCTACTGCGATGCACCCCAAACACCTGACACAGATGCTGCACCGCATGGCTCTCTTCAAGTCGCTCGATTATCGAGAATTGCTCAGGGAGTCCGACATCAAGAGAGCGGTGGTGAGTTCAACCGGTCAACGCAAATATACTTTGTAGCTTCTCCACAGGTGTCAGGTAGTCGAGTGTTTTCCTCGGTCGTTCATTCAGCTTCCGTGCAAATTCATTTAACTGCTTCTGGGAATAGCCCGATAAATCGGTCTTCTTCGGGAAGTACTGGCGTAACAGACGATTGGTGTTCTCGTTGCT
>NZ_JADARC010000009.1:0-353 GCF_016464245.1 Marinobacter sp. bablab_jr003 | reverse complement strand
CTTTCTGATCACTGGGTCAGATTTGCTCTTTAACAAATTGGACGAGATAGAACACGAATAGATTTCTCTCATTATCTCCGAGAGAAACTGTTCAAAGTGATAGCGATTTCAAGCGTTATCCGGTGTTGTCGTTGAAGTGGTTGTTATATCGCTTCAAGGAACTGTCTCCACTTGTTATCACCCTGGTTTACCAGGTGGATGATGAATGGAACACAGTTGTCTTGGGGTTATATAGTCAAGCAACTAAGCGCATACGGTGGATGCCTTGGCAGTCAGAGGCGATGAAAGACGTGGAAGCCTGCGATAAGGTTCGGGGAGCTGGCAAACGAGCTGTGATCCGGACATCTCTGAAT
>NZ_JADARC010000087.1:0-5995 GCF_016464245.1 Marinobacter sp. bablab_jr003 | reverse complement strand
CGTTTGGCTATGAAAACCATGGTGGCACCCTGGATACATCGGGGCTGCTGCAGGCCAACAAATGTGATGCCCATTCGATAGTGCAGGCGATCCTGTCAAAAAGTGGCTCCTCAGGCGCTGATAAGGCGACATTGTAGCGATGGAGCGCGAGGATCGACTTACAACAGTCTTTACGGGGAAAAGTAAAGCGTTGGTGATCACCGTACTGATTCTCACACTAAAACAATCCGGGCGGCAACCGATGCAGCTAGCCGCCCCACATACAGGTCAATCATGCTATGAATGAATCGTTCAATCACGCTGGGGCCTGGGGCATCACACTGATCGTTATCGTTCTGGTGTCCTGATTCTTTTACCGTTACAGGCAGGGGGGACACGAGGCGCCAAAATGGTTAATGGAGCGGAAAGGATCAAGATCCACGGCGACTGGATTCCGGTCAAGGCCCGGCTGGAGGTGTTGAGTGGGCTTTCCGGACATGGAGATTTCACAGAGATCGAACAGTGGCTGGCTCAAAGTGACTTAGCCCCCGAAACGCCGATCAACTTGATCCACGGTGATCCGGAGGCGCTGGAGGCCATGAAGGATCACTTGCGTCAGAACACCCGGTTTGAGGTGGATGTGGCAGGCTACCAATCCATTTTGCGTCTTTGACGATGCCCTGACGGCCATCTTCGAGGGCGACCTGAATGAGCCGCTTAAGATCCGGCAACGACCTTGGACGCGGCGGCTGCCGAGTGCTAGAGTGGGCGATCTCATTGGCTGGAGTGAGAGGCAGTGGCCCTGATCCCGGCTCCAACCTGAACAGTAATGTCATAAGGAGTGTTTGGTGAAATCCCAATCCTGGCTCTGGTCTCTGATAGCGGTGTTGGTGCTCGCCGGCGGTTCTTATGGGGTTTTTGTTCTGTTTGGGGAAGAGCCCTTGCCGCAGGGAATCGTCTATGGCAATGGCCATATCGAGGGGCGGGAAGTGCGGATCGCGGCCGAAGTGGCCGGTCGGGTCATCGAGCACCATCTCGCGGAAGGCAGCAAGGTTTCGGCTGGCGACACGGTAGCCGTGATCGACCCCGCCGATGCCAGAGACCGCCTGCGCTCGGCACAGGCCGAGCTGGCCTCGGCGCGGGAAGTCCGTGACGGCTTCGACAGCCAAATCACCACCTGGCGTCATCATCTCAAGAATGCCGAGAAACAACGGCAGCGGATCCGGGACTTGCGGTCCCGCAATCTGGCCAGCTCGAGTGATCTGGATCAGGCGGAAAATGCCGTCAGTGAGGCCCGGGGCCGACTTGAGTCTCTCCAGCGGCAGAAGGATGCCGCCGAAGAACAGGTGGCTGCAAGGGCGGCGCAGGTGGCACTGGCTGAATCGCAACTGGACAAAGCGGAGGTTGCCGCGCCGCTCTCCGGAACCATCCTGATCCGGGCGGTGGAGACGGGAGAGGTTGTCGATACCGGCCAGCCGCTGGCCACGATGGTGAATCTGCAGCAGCTCGAACTCAAGGTCTATGTCCCCGGTGATATCCTCAACCGGATCAGCTTGGGGGATCCCGCCAGAATCCGCGTGGACGGTTTGCCCGGGGACTTTTCCGCCAAAGTCGGCAGGATTGACGATTTCGCCCAGTTCACCCCCCGCGATGTCCACATGCCCGACGAGAGAGTTCGGATGGTCTATGGCGTTACCCTGGTGCTGGATAATCCGGCCGATGCTCTGAAACCGGGTATGCCGGCAGATGCCTGGATTCGCTGGGATCCGGACGCCGAGTGGCCAGCGACCCTCTCGGTTCCGGCGCGCTGAGCCGTCATGTCTTCCCCGGAACCCATCGTCGCCAAAGGCCTTGGCCGCCAATTCGGAGACAATGTTGTCATCGAGCCACTGGATGTTTCCGTTGATCGCGGCCAACGAGTGGGCATTGTCGGTGCTGATGGCGCTGGCAAGACGACGCTGTTACAGATGTTGGCTGGCATCCTGGACCCCACTGTGGGGGAATGCCGGGTCCTGGGCTTCGATACCCGTCGTGAGGCCAAGCAGGCTGCTGCCCGGATTGGCTATATGTCCCAGGGATTTACGCTTTACGATCGACTCAGCGTCAAGGAAAACCTGAGCTTTGCCGCTCGCATCCGGGATGTGCCCGACGAACTCTATCGGGAGCGTTCAGAAAGGTTGCTATCCATGTCGGGGCTTGGCCGCTTTACTGACAGGCCCGCCGCCAAACTGTCCGGTGGCATGCGGAAAAAGTTGTCGCTATGTACCAATCTGGTCCATGAACCGGAGCTGCTGATCCTTGACGAACCGGGGCTCGGCGTCGACCCCCTGTCCCGGCGCCATCTCTGGACCATGCTCGACCGCTTCCGGTCGCAGGGCCTGACCATGGTTGTGGCTACCTCCTACATGGACGAGGCGGAGCGCTGCGACAGGATACTGCTGCTGGAACAGGGCCGCGTTCTTGCGGATGGGTCGCTGGAAGAGCTGCTGAGGCCCGCCGCCGGAAGGGTGTTCACTGTAAATGCTGGAGATACCGGACGAGGCTTGCGGGAGTTGTCCGGCATCCTGGCTCAAATTGACAGCGTCCATTCAGTGCAGTGGTTGCCGGATCACCTGCGACTGGTGATGAACGCGGACATCGCTGAAAACCAGCTCGCCGAGTTATTGCCCGAGGGAACCCACCTGGCGGCGGCCGAGCCCCGGCTCGAGGATCTGTTTGTGCTGCGGACGGACAGGAGGGCCGGCGAGCAGCAGTTTCCGGAATTGGCCCGGCAAGACAGGGGAAAAGAGGAAGGGCTGGTGGCCACCGGCCTGAGCGTCCGCTTCGGACATTTCAAGGCCGTTGACCGGGTGAGTTTCGAGGCGCCATCTGGCGAACTGCTTGCGTTGCTGGGGCCCAACGGGGCGGGCAAGACAACCCTGATCAGGGCCTTGTGCGGGCTGGTGGCCATCGATGAGGGCAACGCCCGGGTGGCCGGGGTGAGCTCCGGCGGGGGTAGCACCGCATTGCGCCGGCAAATTGGTTATATGTCACAACGGTTTTCACTCTATCTGGAACTGACCCCCTGGGAGAATCTCCGCTTCTTTGCCAATGCCTACGGCCTGGCCGGAGGCGCGGCGCGGGCTGCGATCGACTGGGCCAGGGAAGTAACGGGGCTGACAGATATTCCCGACAAGCTCACCGGTGATCTTTCAAGTGCCTTGCGCCAGCGTCTGGCGCTGGCCTGCAGCCTGCTTCACCGGCCCCGGGTCTTGTTCCTTGATGAGCCCACCTCGGGTGTCGATCCCGTCGCCCGGTACCGTTTCTGGCGGGTTATCCGTGAGCTGGCCGCCAGCGGTATGACCGTGCTGGTCACTACCCACTACCTGGAGGAAGCGGCCTATTGTGATCGTTTGGCGTTAATGCTGGACGGGCGGCTGCTTGCACACGGTAGCCGATCATCGCTGAATCATTCGCTCGGCCTCGAAGCCGACGCCACGGTGGAGATGCTCTTCACGGCGGCCATAGAACAGGCGGGAACGGCCAATTCCCGGGCGTTGGGACCATGAAGGCTCATCGGCTTGGCGCCCTCATCGTCAAGGAAAGTCGCGAGCTGATTCGCGACCCGGTTACCATTGCGTTGGCCGTGATCATGCCGCTGATCATGCTTTTTCTGTTCGGCTATGCGGTCAATCTGGATGTGGAACAGGTTGCCGTGGGCATTTACGATCTGGACAACACGCCGGCAAGCCGCGACCTGTCAGCCCGTTTCGACAGCTCGCGGTATTTTCAATTAGAGCAGAAAACGACCGATCTCCGCGATCTGGAGTCGGCACTGCAAAGCTCGACCATCAGCATGGGCGTGGTGATTCCAGCCGGCTTGGCCCGGCAACTGCTCAGAGGCGACGAGGCGCCTGTCCAGGTGATCGTGGACGGCGGCTATCCTGTTCTGGGTCGATTGGCATCGGCCTATGCCGAGGCGGTAATCGCAAATTTCCCCGCCCCGCGTCAGAGCGCCGTCCGGGTCCAGGCCAGGGTCTGGTTCAATCCCTCCCTGCGCAGCGTCAATTTCGTCATCCCCGGGTTATTTGCCGTGATCCTGATGGCGTTCCCACCCCTGCTGACCGCCCTAGCGATCGTGCGTGAGAAAGAGACCGGTACGATTGAGCAGATCTATGCATCGCCGGTCACCTCAACCGAGTTTGTTGTCGGCAAGCTGGTGCCCTACGGTCTGGTGGCTTTCCTGGAGATTCTTATGGTCATGGTGGTGGGGTTTGCCTGGTTTCAGGTCCCCATTGCCGGCAGCCCGATACTGCTGCTGACGTCCGCTTTCGTTTATGTGCTGACCACGGTGGGTATCGGCCTGTTGGTCTCATCCCTGGTCCGTACCCAGTTGGCGGCCATGTTGATAACGCTGATTGTCACCTTGATGCCGTCGTTTTTGTTTTCCGGTTTTCTGTTCCCTCTGTTCACCATGCCTCTTGCCCTGCAACTGTATAGCTGGCTTTTCCCTGCCGGTTATTTTATGGAAATCTCCCGGGGCATCGTACTGAAATCAGCCGGCCTTGAAGCCGTTCTGCCAAATCTGATGATGTTGATCGTCTATACGGTCCTGGTATTTGTCTTCGCGGCCTGGCGAATGAAGCAGAAGGTGGCCTGATGGGAATTGCCTTATTTGGTTTGTTGCGCAAGGAGCTCGTGCAGTTCTTTCGTGACCGGTTGATACTGACCCTGATACTTTGGCTTTACACCATTGAAGTCGTCATTTGTGCCGTTGCGCTCAGTTTTGATGTAAGCCACCTGCCCCTGGCGGTGGTGGACGAGGATCGCAGCGCCTTGAGTCGCTCGTTGATCCAGAAATTTGCGGTGAGCGAAACCTTCGACCTGAAATTTCAGGAAACCCGTGTGGCAACCGCCACTGACCTCCTGGAGAAAGGCGATGCCACCATGGTGTTGGTCGTTCCCGCCGGGTTCGAAGGTGCTCTTCTCGCTGGCAAGAGTGCTCAGCTCCAGTTGCTCCAGGACGGCACCAATTCCAACATTGCCGCCAATGCCGTCAATGATGCTCTGCAGATCGTCCAGCGCCAGGAGCGCGAAGCGCTCCCTGCTGCCGGGAAGAAGGGGGTCGCGGTACCCCTGATCCGTATCTGGTATAACCCCGATCTGACAACATCGGGTTTTATCGTGTTATCGATGATTGCTCTGGCCGGTATGATGGTGGGCGTTATTCACCCGGCCGCCTCTATTGTCCGGGAAAAGGAGCGAGGCACTATCGAGCAGCTGCTGGTGACGCCCATTTCCACCCTGGAACTGTTCCTGGCCAAGGTCACACCCACGCTGATCATGGGCGTACTGTCCATCTTTCCGAGTTTGGTGATTGTCAGAGTCTTTGATGTGCCCCTTCAGGGCAGTCTGCTTTTATTTCTGGTGCTGACCGCCATCTTTTTGCTCAGTGCGATTGCGCTGGGCGTACTGATTGCCGCCTACAGCCGGACCCTTCAGCAGGCGTTGCTGCTCTCCTTTTTCGGACTTTTCCCGCTGATGTTCCTGTCGGGCAGTTTGACACCGGTAGAAACCATGCCGCCTTTCCTGCAAAGCCTCTCCCTGCTGAGTCCACTGCGTTATTACATGGATATCATCGTCGGTATTTTCCTCAAAGGCGCCGGCCTGGCGGTTCTCTGGGATGAGGCTCTCGCCTTGCTGGTAATCGGTGTCACGCTGTTTATTTTCTCCCTTTGGGTCTTTCGACGCCGGGTACAATGAGATCGGTTGGGTGAGTGCCTGACGTTTGTCGCTACCGAAACGCCGATCAACTTGATTCATGGAGACCCTGATGCGCTGGAGGCCATGAAGGATCACTTGCGTCAGAACACCCGGTTTGAGGTGGAGGTGGCAAGCTACCAATCCATTTTGCGTCTTTGATGTGAGACCGGGCAAATACCCGGGGTAATCCGGATATTTACGGCGAGGATTTCTAGTAGGCCACCATTAACGTCAGTAGAGTTATCAGGGAGAGATCATGAACGGCTATTCCATT
>NZ_JADARC010000086.1:0-559 GCF_016464245.1 Marinobacter sp. bablab_jr003 | reverse complement strand
TGTCAGCCGGATCCGGTGGTGGTTATAGTAGTCAATGTACTGCTCAATACCGTGTCGTAATTGCTCAACGCTATCGAACCGGTTCAAGTAATAGAACTCGGATTTCAATGTACCGAAGAAGCTCTCCATAGCCGCGTTGTCCAGGCAATTGCCCTTGCGAGACATGCTTTGAGTTAGCCCCTTCTCCTCGAGCATCCGGCAATACTCCGGATGCTGGTAATGCCAGCCTTGATCCGAGTGTACCACTGGACTGGTTCCTTGCTTGAGTCGCCTGAAGGCCTTTTTCAGCATCTCCGTGACCATGGGAAGCACCGGCCGGTCACGGAGTTCATAGGCCAGGATTTCACCGTTGAACAGGTCCATCACCGGCGACAGGTACAGCTTGCGCCCTTGCACCTTGAACTCAGTGACGTCCGTCGCCCACTTCGTGTTGGGCTTGGTGGCCCGGAAGTCCCGGGCCAGTAGATTCGGTGCTTTCTTGCCCACGGGGCCTCGGTAGGAGCGGTATCGCTTCACCCGAACTCTGGATTTCAGCCCCAGCTGTTGCATCAGCCGCTGA
>NZ_JADARC010000085.1:0-536 GCF_016464245.1 Marinobacter sp. bablab_jr003 | reverse complement strand
TGCGTATTCCAGACCAAGGTTGCCACTGATTCCAGACGAAGCCTGCCACCCATTCCACGCGAAAGCTGCCACTGATTCCACGGCAAAGCTGCCACCTTGGCAGGCTGCCTGATTTCCCCATCAAAACGTCCGGCGCGGGATAACTAACGGTACTCTGCTCCTTTTCATCGGGAGAGGGTCAGATGCCAGCGAAGAGGTTATCCATGCGTAAAATCAAAGAAGTCCTTCGCCTCAAGTGGGAGCGAGGGCTGAGTAACCGGCAGGTTGCCGCAGCCTGCGGCATCAGTCGCCCCACTGTGAGCGAGTATCTGCGGCGTGCTGCTGAGGCGGAGCTTGGCTGGCCGCTGCCAGAGGATCTGAGTGAAGCCCAGCTGGAGCAACGGCTGTTCCCGCCACCACCGGATCTGCCGGCACAGGCCCGAGGCATTCCGGATTGGAAGCGAATCCACGATGAACTCCGGGGCAAGAACGTCACCCTGTTCCTGCTCTGGCAGGAGTACCGGGAAGCCAATCCGGATGGCTACCAGTACAGCTGG
>NZ_JADARC010000084.1:0-79201 GCF_016464245.1 Marinobacter sp. bablab_jr003 | reverse complement strand
CCAGGTCGATGCCGATCACGGTATTCTGATGCATGGTCTCCTCCTTAACTCTTGGATAGTGTCTGCAACCTCTATCCTGGCGCATTGCGACGCCGATTTGGAGTGGGGAGGAGACCATCCCATCTCGGAAGGACACGGAAAAAGACTGAAGAGTTGCTTTTCGTGTGAGGCTAACACTGAGGCTGAAGGTTCGGGTCGCTCTTCCGAAAATTTTGAAGGCCATGGATGGCCTGAAATAAGCGCTCATGGACGAGCTTGTAGCGGTTTTCGGAAGAGCGACCCGAACCTTCGGCCGGAGTTGCGTCAAAGACGACTGGACAAATCCCCGTGGACAAAAACGGCCAGAATCGCTTACAATAAGGCGATTTGACTGCACCAAGCGTACCTTTGAAAAGTTTATAAGAAAGCGGGACCGGGTTTTTACTCTGTCTCGCTTTTTTGCAACCTGAATTTGCGCTTGCGTTCCTGTTCGTGACGAACTTACGCCACTCGATGAGGATACAAGCCTTGAGCACACCAGCAATCCTTGCACTCGCAGACGGAAGCCTCTTCTACGGCACCGCCATCGGCGCAGACGGAGAAACCAGCGGTGAGGTAGTGTTCAACACTGCCATGACCGGCTATCAGGAAATCCTGACCGACCCGTCCTACTCCCGCCAGATCGTCACCCTGACGTATCCGCACATCGGCAACACCGGTGTGAACGGCGAAGACGTAGAGTCCGACCGCATCCACGCCGCCGGCCTGATCATTCGTGACCTGCCGCTGATCGCCAGCAGCTGGCGTAACCAGCAGAGCCTGGATGACTACCTGCGAAGCAACAACATTGTTGGCATTGCGGACATCGACACCCGCCGCCTGACCCGTATCCTGCGTGACAAAGGTTCCCAGAACGGCGCCATCGTTGCCGGCGAGAATGCCACCGCCGAGCGTGCACTGGAACTGGCCAAGGCCTTCCCGGGCCTGAAGGGTATGGACCTGGCCAAGGAAGTGACCAGCGAGAAAACCTATCAGTGGAACCAGACCGAGTGGGACATCACCGATGGCTACGGTGAACAGTCTGCTCCGAAGTTCAAGGTTGTTGCCTGGGACTACGGCGTAAAGTTCAACATCCTGCGCATGCTTGCTGCCCGCGGTTGCGACATCACCGTGGTACCGGCGCAAACCCCGGCTTCGGAAGTGCTGGCCATGAACCCGGACGGTATCTTCCTGTCCAACGGCCCTGGCGACCCCGAGCCGTGCGACTACGCTATCAAGGCCATCCAGGAAGTGCTGGAAACCGAGATTCCGGTATTCGGCATCTGCCTTGGTCACCAGCTCCTGGCCCTGGCCAGCGGTGCCAAGACCATGAAAATGGGCCACGGCCACCACGGCGCCAACCACCCGGTGCAGGACATTGCCAAAGGCACGGTGATGATCACCAGCCAGAACCACGGCTTTGCGGTAGACGAAGCAACCCTGCCGGCCAATGTGGAAGCCACCCACAAGTCGCTGTTTGACGGCACCCTGCAGGGCATTCGCCGCACCGACAAGGCGGCCTACAGCTTCCAGGGTCACCCGGAAGCCAGCCCAGGCCCCCACGATGTGGCACCGTTGTTCGACGAGTTTATCCAGCTGATGGAAGCGCGATCTGCCTGAGGGCAAGGCCATCGACGATAGCTCACCGGCGCTGAACACCGCGCTGCAAGAATTCAAAAGTTGCTGACAGGTTTACCGAGACATGCCAAAACGTACAGACATCCAAAGCATCCTGATCCTGGGCGCTGGTCCCATCGTGATCGGGCAGGCGTGCGAATTCGACTACTCCGGAGCCCAGGCCTGTAAGGCGCTGCGCGAAGAGGGCTACCGGGTTATCCTGGTGAACTCCAACCCGGCCACCATCATGACCGACCCGGCCATGGCCGATGCCACCTACATCGAGCCGATTACCTGGAAGACGGTCGAAAAGATTATCGAAAAGGAAAAACCCGACGCCCTGCTGCCCACCATGGGCGGCCAGACCGCGCTGAACTGTGCGCTGGACCTGGAAAAGCATGGCGTACTGGAGAAGCACGGCGTTGAAATGATCGGTGCTAACGCCGATACCATCGACAAGGCCGAGGACCGGGACCGTTTCGACAAGGCCATGAGAAAGATTGGCCTCGAATGTCCGCGTGCGACGATCGTTCACTCCATGGCGGAAGCCTGGGAAGCGTCAGAGGATATCGGTTTCCCTTGCATCATCCGTCCGTCCTTCACCATGGGCGGCTCCGGTGGTGGCATCGCCTACAACAAGGACGAGTTCGAGGAAATCTGTACCCGTGGCCTGGACCTGTCTCCGACCAACGAGCTGCTGATCGACGAATCCCTGATTGGCTGGAAAGAGTACGAGATGGAAGTTGTTCGTGACAAAAACGACAACTGCATCATCGTTTGTGCCATCGAGAACTTCGATGCCATGGGCGTGCACACCGGTGACTCCATCACCGTGGCCCCGGCCCAGACCCTGACCGACAAGGAATACCAGATCATGCGGAACGCCTCACTGGCGGTGCTGCGTGAAATTGGTGTGGAAACCGGCGGTTCCAACGTGCAGTTCGGTATCAATCCGGACACCGGCCGTATGGTCGTGATCGAGATGAACCCGCGGGTATCCCGTTCCTCCGCGCTGGCTTCCAAGGCCACCGGTTTCCCGATTGCCAAGGTCGCGGCCAAGCTGGCCATCGGATACACCCTTGATGAGCTGCAGAACGAAATTACCGGCGGCGTAACCCCGGCCTCGTTCGAGCCCAGCATCGACTACGTGGTTACCAAGATTCCGCGCTTCACCTTCGAGAAGTTCCCCCAGGCCGACGCCCGCCTGACTACCCAGATGAAGTCTGTAGGTGAGGTAATGGCGATTGGTCGTACCTTCCAGGAGTCCATGCAGAAAGCCCTGCGTGGCCTGGAAGTGGGCTCTGATGGTTTTGACGAGAAACTGGACGAGCTGGATTCGGACAGCAGCCGTGAAACCCTGATCCGGGAGCTGAACGTGCCCGGCGCTGAACGCGCCTGGTATATCGGTGATGCCTTCCGCGCCGGCATGACGGTCGACGAAGTGTTCCGTCATACCAAGGTTGACCCCTGGTACCTGGTACAGATTGAAGACCTGGTCAAAGAAGAGCAGGCCCTGAAATCCGCCGGCAAGGCCGATATCGACAAGGCGACCCTGTTCCGCCTGAAGCGCAAGGGCTTCTCTGACGCCCGCCTGGCCAAGCTGCTGGGCATTTCCGAAGTCAGCCTGCGCAAGCTGCGCCACGACCTGGGCATTCGCCCGGTGTACAAGCGGGTAGATACCTGTGCCGCTGAGTTTGCATCCGACACCGCCTACATGTACTCCACATACGAGGAAGAGTGCGAGGCGGAGCCGTCTGACCGCGAGAAGATCGTGGTGATCGGTGGCGGCCCCAACCGTATCGGCCAGGGCATCGAATTCGACTACTGCTGTGTGCACGCGGCCCTGGCCATGCGTGAAGACGGCTACGAGACCATCATGATCAACTGCAACCCGGAGACCGTGTCGACCGACTACGATACCTCCGACCGGTTGTACTTCGAGCCGATCACCCTGGAAGACGTACTGGAAATCATCAACGTCGAAAAACCGAAGGGCGTCATTGTGCAGTACGGCGGTCAGACCCCGCTGAAACTGTCCCGTGGCCTGGAAGCTGCCGGTGTGCCCATTATCGGCACCAGCCCGGATGCCATTGACCGTGCCGAAGACCGTGAGCGTTTCCAGCAGATGATCCAGCGCCTGGGCCTGAAGCAGCCCCAGAACGCCACTGTGCGCAGCCATGAAGAAGGTATCCTGGCAGCCCGTGAAATCGGCTATCCGCTGGTGGTTCGCCCGTCCTACGTGCTGGGCGGCCGTGCCATGGAAATTGTCTATGACGAAACCGAGCTGGTGCGTTATATGCGCAGTGCCGTTCTGGTATCCAACGACAGCCCGGTATTGCTGGACCACTTCCTGAATGCCGCCATCGAGGTGGATATCGATGCCATCAGTGACGGCACCGACGTGGTTATCGGCGGTATCATGCAGCACATCGAGCAGGCTGGTGTTCACTCCGGTGACTCTGCCTGTTCACTGCCGCCCTACAGTCTGCCGAAAGAAGTGCAGGATGAAATGCGCGAAGCGGTCAAGAAAATGGCCATCGAACTGGACGTTATCGGCCTGATGAACGTGCAGCTGGCCTGGCAGGACGGCGAGATCTATGTGATCGAAGTGAACCCGCGGGCTTCCCGTACCGTGCCGTTCGTATCCAAGGCCATCGGTGTGTCCCTGGCGGCGGTAGCGGCCCGCGTAATGTCCGGCAAGACCCTGAAGGAGCTGAACTTCACCCAGGAAATCGTGCCGACGTACTATGCGGTGAAAGAGTCCGTGTTCCCGTTCAACAAGTTCCCGGCGGTTGACCCGATCCTCGGCCCGGAAATGAAGTCTACCGGTGAGGTGATGGGGCTGGGTGACAGCTTCGACGAAGCCTTTGCCAAGGCATCCCTGGCCGCGGGTGAGCGCCTGCCGGCCAAGGGTGTGGCCTTTATGTCGGTTCGTGACGTCGACAAGCCGGGGGCGGCCAAGGTTGCCCGCGACCTGGTTGATGCCGGCTTCCGGATTGTCGCCACTACCGGTACAGCCAAGGCCCTGGAAGCCGAGGGTGTCGAGGTTGAGCGGGTCAACAAGGTTGGTGAAGGCCGGCCGCACATTGTTGATTCCATCAAGAACGGCAAGGTTCAGCTGATCATTAACACCACCGAAGGTCGTAAGGCCGTTTCCGACTCGGCGCAGATTCGCCAGTCCGCCTTGCAGACCAAGGTAACTTACACAACGACGCTGGCGGGTGGCGAAGCCTTCTGCCGCGCAATCAAATTTGGTCCGGAGCGCACCGTTCGTCGCCTCCAGGACCTACACGTAGGGAAGTAAGATTATGGCTGAAAGAGTGCCCATGACGCAGACTGGCGAAGCCCGTCTGCGCGAGGAGCTGAAAAAGCTGAAGTCCGAAGATCGTCCGCGGGTCATCCAGGCTATCGCCGATGCCCGTGAACACGGAGATCTCAAGGAAAACGCCGAATACCACGCCGCCCGTGAACAGCAGAGCTTCATCGAAGGCCGTATCCAGGAAATCGAAGGCAAGCTGTCAGTGGCCCAGGTGATCGACGTAACCACCATGGAGAACACTGGCAAGGTGATCTTCGGCACCACCGTGCACCTGGTGAATATGGACACCGATGAAGAGGTGACTTACCAGATCGTGGGCGAAGACGAGGCAGACATCAAAGCCGGCAAACTGTCGGTATCGTCTCCCATCGCCCGGGCGCTGGTGGGCAAAAACGAAGGCGATGTGGTGGCCATCCGCATCCCCTCGGGCACCGTGGAGTACGAGATTTCCGAAGTAGAATACATCTGACGAAATCCGCGCACACAAAAAAGCCGGCTGGGTTACCCGAGCCGGCTTTTTTTATCACTTATTCCTTAGCAGGTTAGACAGCTTCGGATTCGGCTTCCTGGCCCGGCGCAGGATGACGGCGATTTTGCCGATGGTTTGCACCAGCTCGGCGCCGGAGCTTTCGCACAGGGCCTGGATGGCTTCCTGGCGGGCCTCGCGGTCTGTGCTGGCTACCTTGATCTTGATCAGCTCATGGTCGTTCAGGGCTCGCTCCAGTTCTTCCTGGAGCCCCTCGGACAGGCCTTTGTCGCCAACAATGATGACGGGCTTCAGATTGTGGGCAATGGCCCGGTATTCCCGGCGCTGTTCCGGTGACAGACTCATGATGTAATCTCTTTATCGGTGCAATTAACAAAAGGTCAGCGGCGAACTGGCTGACAACGTCGTATAATTTCGTGATTGTAACAGATAGCGCATCGCCACAAATGGTCGTATTCACTTACAACCGGCGTTGCAATCGGCCCCGGAGTGCCCAATATAGGTGGTAGTGCGGCCGTTTTCCCTTAGACCGTTTCTGGTTTACGAACGTACAATTAGTGTAAGGTGTCGGAAAAGGGTTCGCGGCTTCGACGCGGCAGCCCTGCAATTCACAGGTGATGATCCTTGAACGATATGGCAAAAAATCTGGTTCTCTGGCTAGTGATAGCCGCCGTGCTGCTGATGGTGTTTCAGAATTTCACTCCCACCACCAGCGGGCAACAAGTCAACTATTCCCAGTTTGTCGAAATGGTCCAGCAGGGCCAGGTACGGCAGGTAACGATTGATGGGCTGCAGGTGCAGGGTGTCCGTGGTGACGGCTCCCAGTTCCAGACCATCCGCCCGCAGGTATCCGATAACAAGCTGATGGACGATCTCCTGGCCAATGAGGTTGAGGTGATCGGTAAGGAACCGGAGCGGCAGAGCCTGTGGACTCAGCTGCTGGTGGCCGCATTCCCGATACTGATCATCATTGCCCTGTTTGTCTTCTTCATGCGCCAGATGCAGGGCGGCGGTGGCGGCAAAGGCCCCATGTCGTTCGGCAAGAGCAAGGCGCGCCTGCTGAGCGAAGATCAGATCAAGACCACCTTTGCTGACGTGGCTGGTGTCGACGAAGCGAAGGAAGACGTCAAAGAGCTGGTGGATTTCCTGCGCGATCCGAGCAAGTTCCAGCGCCTGGGTGGCCGCATTCCCAAGGGTGTCTTGATGGTAGGTCCTCCCGGTACCGGTAAAACCCTGCTGGCCAAGGCCATTGCCGGTGAAGCCAAGGTGCCGTTCTTCTCTATCTCTGGTTCAGACTTCGTGGAAATGTTCGTGGGTGTGGGTGCTTCTCGTGTTCGCGACATGTTCGAGCAAGCCAAGAAACAGAGCCCCTGCATCATCTTCATCGACGAGATCGATGCTGTGGGTCGCCATCGTGGCGCGGGTATGGGTGGCGGACACGACGAGCGTGAGCAGACCCTGAACCAGTTGCTGGTTGAGATGGACGGCTTTGAAGGCAATGAAGGCGTTATCGTGATTGCCGCCACCAACCGCCCTGACGTGCTGGACCCGGCCCTGCTTCGTCCGGGGCGTTTTGACCGCCAGGTGGTGGTGAGTCTGCCCGACATCATTGGTCGCGAGCAGATCCTGAAGGTGCACATGAAGAAGGTTCCCCTTGCCGATGGCATTGATCCGGCGGTGATCGCCCGTGGTACGCCTGGCTTCTCCGGTGCGGACCTGGCCAACCTGGTGAATGAGGCAGCCCTGTTTGCGGCACGCCGCAACCAGCGCCTGGTGTCTATGGAAGAGCTGGAACTGGCAAAAGACAAGATCATGATGGGCGCCGAGCGCAAGTCCATGGTGATGAGCGAGAAAGAAAAGCGGAACACCGCGTACCACGAATCCGGCCATGCGATTGTGGGTCGGTTGGTACCTGAGCACGACCCGGTGTACAAGGTCAGTATCATTCCCCGTGGCCGGGCGCTGGGTGTCACCATGTTCCTGCCGGAAGAAGACAAGTACAGCCACTCCAAGCGCTACCTGACCAGCTCGATCTGCAGTTTGTTTGGTGGCCGTATTGCCGAGGAGCTGACTCTGGGCTTTGAGGGTGTGACCACCGGTGCGTCCAACGATATCGAGCGAGCCACCAGCCTGGCCCGCAATATGGTCACCCGCTGGGGCCTGTCCGAGAAGCTGGGCCCGCTGCAGTACGATACCGACAGCGAAGAGCCGTTCCTGGGTCGTTCTGCCGGGCAGTCTCATACCGTGTATTCGCCGGAAACGGCACAGCGTATCGATGAGGAAGTCCGTAACATCATTGATACCTGCTACGAGACCGCCAAGCAGATCCTGATTGATAACCGGGACAAGCTCGACATGATGGCGGAAGCGCTGATGAAGTACGAAACCATCGATCGCTTCCAGATTGACGACATCATGGCCGGCAAAGAGCCGCGCCCGCCGAAGAACTGGGGCGATAGTGGTCCTGCCGGTGGCGTAAAGGCTGAAGAGCCGGAGCAGGCGCCGGAGCCGAAAGGCTCTGACGACGGGCGTCAGCCCGGAGTAGGGCGCCCGGCCGGCGAGCACTGACTCGCAGCCGAAGTCTGAGTGATATAACGCGCCGCCCGGCTCCCGGGCGGCGTTTGTTTTTGTTTCCCCGAAAGTATTGCCCCTGGAATCCTCGCTATGAAAATGAACTTTGCCGGCCGTGAACTGGACCTCTCCCTGTGCCATGTAATGGGCATCCTGAATGTAACCCCGGATTCGTTTTCGGACGGTGGTCGCTTCAATTCGCTGGAATCCGCCATGATCCGCGCCCGCCAGATGGTGGCGGACGGTGCAGCATTTATTGATGTAGGCGGTGAATCCACCCGGCCGGGAGCGGCAGAGGTTTCCACCCAGGAAGAGCTGGACCGGGTGTGCCCGGTGGTCGAGGCCATTGCCCGGGAACTGGATGCTGTTATTTCCGTAGACACCAGCAACCCGGCGGTAATGGCAGAAACCGCAAAGCTCGGCGCGGGGCTGATCAATGATGTCCGTGCCCTCCAGCGTGACGGAGCACCGGAAGTGGCGGCGAAGGCGGATATTCCGGTGTGTATCATGCACATCCAGGGTGAGCCGGACACCATGCAGAACGATCCCCGTTACCGGAATGTCCGCCGGGAAGTCAGCTCGTTTCTGACCGAGCGCATGCGCGTGGCCGAGGCCGCTGGGGTGAACCCGGACAAGATCATCCTGGACCCCGGCTTTGGCTTTGGCAAAACCGTCGAGCACAACGTGCAGTTGCTGGCGACCCTGGAGCAGCTGCACATGCTGGGCCATCCACTGCTGATCGGTCTGTCCCGCAAATCCATGCTGGGAGCGATCACCGGTCGGGATGTGAATGAAAGGTTGCCCGCAAGCCTTGCGGCCGCGACAATATCGGCCATGAAAGGTGCGAGTATCCTCAGGGTGCACGATGTAAGGGAAACGGTAGACGCCGTTAAGGTAGTAGCGGCGGTTAAGGAGGCAATCTGATGTCCGAGCGTAAATATTTTGGTACCGATGGCATTCGCGGCCATGTTGGCGAAGGCCCGATTACCCCGGAGTTCATGCTCCACCTGGGTTGGGCTGCCGGCCAGGCGTTCAAGAAAGATGGTCAGCGCAACAGCGTGCTGATCGGCAAGGACACCCGGTTGTCCGGTTATATGTTCGAATCCGCCCTGGAAGCCGGCCTGTCTGCCGCCGGAGTGGATGTGAAGCTGCTGGGCCCGATGCCGACACCGGCCATTGCCTACCTCACCCGTACCTTCCGTGCCTCTGCCGGTATAGTGATCAGTGCGTCCCATAACCCGCACCACGATAACGGCATCAAGTTCTTCTCTGCCGCTGGCACCAAGCTGGACGATGCCCTGGAAGCTGAAATCGAGCGCTGGCTGGACCAGCCCATCAAGGTCTGTGAGCCCAACGAGCTGGGCAAGGCTACCCGTATTGATGACGCGCCCGGCCGCTACGTGGAATTCTGCAAGAGCACCGTACCCAACGAATTTACCCTCGATGGCCTGCATATCGTCCTGGATTGTGCCCACGGTGCCACCTACCACGTGGCACCCAAGGTGTTCCGGGAGCTGGGTGCAAAAATTACCGTGATCGGTGCCGATCCCGATGGCCTGAACATCAACCTGAATGTTGGCTCTACCCACCTGGATGCTCTGAAGCAGACGGTTGCCGAGAAAAAAGCCGACCTGGGCATTGCCTTCGATGGCGATGGTGACCGGGTGCTGATGGTTGACCGTGACGGCTCCGAGGTGGACGGCGATGAGCTGCTGTACATTCTCGCGTACCAGCGCCAGGCCGAAGGGCGCCTCAAAGGCGGCGTGGTGGGTACCCTGATGACCAACCTGGGTGTTGAGCTGGCCCTGCGTGAACTCGGCATCCAGTTCGAGCGGGCGAAAGTGGGCGACCGCTATGTGATGGAGCGGTTGCTGGCTAACAACTGGGTGGTCGGGGGCGAAGGCTCCGGCCATATGGTTATTCGTGACTGCACCAGCACCGGCGATGGTATTGTGTCTGCCCTGCAGGTGTTACTGGCCGTGCGCCATTCCGGTAAAACCCTGAGCGAGCTGCGTCAGGGAATGAGCAAGCTGCCCCAGAAAATGGTGAATGTGCGGGTGGCGCAGCGTTTTGATCCGTTTTCCCGGGCGGATATTGTCGAGGCTGTGCGCCAAGCGGAAGCTGGCTTGGGCGATGCCGGTCGTATCTTATTGCGGGCATCCGGAACCGAGCCTTTGATCCGGGTGATGGCAGAGGGCCGGGATGCCGCAGAAATCACCCGAGTGGCCGAAGAGCTGGCCCGGGTGGTGGAGCGTTCAAACCCGTGAGTGGCGGTGCGGGGAGCGGGTTGTGTGCAGGAAATGACTGCTGTATAGTTCGCGCTCCCTTTTGTTCAGGGTTTTCGGGATAGCTGAGAATAAGTATGCGTCGCAGGATTGTAGCCGGTAACTGGAAAATGAACGGGTCGAAAGACCTGGTGCAGCAACTGGTTGGCCCGGTTCGCGAGCAGGCTGGCCGTCTCGATAACGGTGCAGAGGTGGTGATTATTCCTCCTGCGCTGTATGTAAGTGCTGTTCAGGCTGAGGCAGGAGACGACCTGGCGACAGGTGTCCAGAACGTCAGTCAGTGGCAGTCCGGCGCCTACACCGGTGAAGTTTCCGCCGACATGGCCCGTGATATGGGTTGCGGCTACGTGCTGGTTGGGCACTCCGAGCGTCGCCAGTTGTTTGGTGAGACCGATGAAATGGTTGCAGCCAAGGTTGAACAGGTTCTGCAAAGCGGTCTGACGGCGGTGTTGTGCGTTGGGGAGACCCTGGAGCAGCGTGAGGCCGGTGATGCCGAGCGTGTTGTGGCCACCCAGGTGATACGCGGGCTGGCCCGTGTTGAGGGTGAAAGCTGGTCGCAGGTGGTTGTTGCCTACGAGCCTGTCTGGGCTATTGGCACGGGCAGAACCGCAACCGCAGAGGACGCCCAGGCTATGCATGCGGAAATCCGCAATGTGCTTTCGAGCATGAAAGCGCCTGCCGAATCCATTTCGGTACTTTACGGCGGCAGCGTAAAAGCGGATAATGCGGCCGCTCTGTTTTCAGAGCCGGATATCGATGGTGGTCTTATTGGCGGAGCATCGCTGAAGGCCGATGAGTTTATCAGTATCTGTCGGGCATTCCCGGCGGGTGCGTAATCCGAAACGTTTACGAGAGTCTGTATGGATTGGTTGGAAACACTGGTAGTTGTAGTTCACGTCGTGATCGCCGTGGCGCTGGTGGGCCTGGTTCTGATCCAGCAGGGCAAGGGCGCGGATGCCGGTGCGGCATTTGGTGGCGGTGCCTCGCAGACGGTTTTCGGTAGTCAGGGCAGCGGCAGCTTCCTGACCAGGATGACCACCCTGATGGCGGTTGTCTTCTTTGTGACAAGTTTTTCGCTGGCGATCTTTGCCAAGCAACGCGCTGAAGTAGCAGGTGAGGCGGGTATTCCGACAGTTCAGGAATCTACCCAGGCCCCTGCAAGTGATGCCAGCGCGCCGGCTATTGAAGAAGGCGCAGGTAGCGAAGCCGGGGCCGGGGAGTCTGATCTCCCTGACCTCGAGTAAAGAGTGTTGCCCGGGTGGTGAAACTGGTAGACACGCCATCTTGAGGGGGTGGTAGCGAAAGCTGTGCCGGTTCGAGTCCGGCCCCGGGCACCATATTTGAAGAAGACGGCTTGGCAAACCCAGGCCGTTTTTTTTGGTCAGTCCTTGACCACTCCGCGCGGTGTCCTCTATACTCCGGCGGTTATTGGAGTCAGTGTTTTTTCTGGCTTCCAGGCAGGCCAGGTGTCTGTCGGCAGAGAGCATGGTTGGGTTAGCTTTCTGCGAATTCTTGCAACAAAAGGCCCCATTTTCAGGGGCTTTTTGATTAAGGGGCCTGGCGCAAGGGCCCTGGTGCATAAAAGGGCTGATTAACAGCCCTTTTTTTGTTTTTGTACCCTGAAAATCTGAATACGGAGGCGGCGACACTTGTCAGCCAAGCTTAAACAACTGGAAGACATCCTGCGCCCGGTAGTGGAAGGGCTCGGATTTGAATTCTGGGGCATTGAATTTCGTTCCCGCGGGCATCAGTCCATGCTCCGGGTGTTTATTGATGATGCCGAAAACGGCATCAGCATTGAAGACTGTGAAAAAGTCAGTCGGCAGGTCAGCGGTGTGATGGATGTGGAAGACCCCATCCAGAGCGAATACACCCTGGAGGTTTCATCCCCGGGCATGGACCGGCCGTTGTTCCGCCTGGAACAGTACGAGGCGTTTGTCGGCCATAAAGTACAGATCAAGCTGCGCATGGCCTTCGAGGGTCGTCGCAAATTCCAGGGGCTGATCAAGGGCGTCGAGGGTGACGAGGTTGTGGTCGTGGTTGATGACCACGAGTACCTGTTGCCGTACGACAGCATTGAAAAGGCCAACATCATTCCGGTTTTTGAATGACACATTCGAACAAATCTGTAGATGTATCGATTATTTTGAGGGCAGGGCAATCCAATGAGTAAAGAGATCTTGCTGGTAGTGGAATCCGTCTCGAACGAGAAAGGTGTCGAGAAGGATGTGATTTTCGAGGCGATCGAACTCGCACTCGCTACCGCTGCCAAAAAACGTTACGAAGACGAAGAAGCCGACATCCGGGTTGCTATCGATCGCCGTACCGGCGAATACGAGACCTTCCGCCGCTGGCTGGTGGTAGACAACGATGCGGTTCCGGCACTGGGCACCGAGCTGACCATGCAGGAAGCCGAAGAGATTGATACCAATCTCCGGCCGGGCGACATGCACGAAGAGAAGGTGGAATCTGTGGCATTCGGGCGCATCGGTGCCCAGGCCGCCAAGCAGATCATCTTCCAGAAAGTGCGCGAAGCCGAGCGCATGAAGATTGTCGACAGCTACCGTGATCGCATCGGTGAGCTGGTATCCGGCACCGTCAAGAAGGTGACACGGGACAACGTTATTGTAGATCTCGGTGGTAACGCCGAAGCGCTGCTGCCCCGTGAGCACCTGATCCCGCGGGAAACCTTCCGCATGGGTGACCGGGTACGGGCCCTGCTGCTGGAAATCCGCACTGATCATCGCGGTCCGCAGCTGATTCTCAGCCGTACCGATGCCCAGATGCTGATCGAACTGTTCCGCATCGAGGTTCCGGAAATCGCCGAAGACCTGATCGAGATCCGTGGCGCCGCCCGTGATCCCGGTTCCCGCGCCAAGATCGCGGTGAAGACCAACGATCGCCGGATCGACCCTGTGGGTGCCTGTGTTGGTATGCGGGGCTCCCGCGTGCAGGCGGTCTCCAACGAGCTGGGCGGCGAGCGTGTAGACATCGTGCTGTACGACGACAACCCCGCGCAGCTGGTGATCAACGCCATGGCACCGGCAGAAGTGGCCTCCATTGTGATGGACGAAGACCGTCACACCATGGATGTCGCCGTCGCTGAAGATAATCTGGCGCAGGCCATCGGTCGTAATGGCCAGAACGTTCGCCTGGCCACTGAGCTGACCGGCTGGACCCTGAACGTGATGACCGAAGAAGAAGCCGGTGAGCGTCAGGAACAGGAATACAACCGCCTGGTTGAGCACTTCACCGCTCACCTGGACGTTGATGAAGAGTTTGCCGGTGTTCTGATCGAAGAAGGCTTCACGTCTATCGAAGAAGTGGCCTATGTACCGATGGAAGAAATGCTGGCGATCGAGGGCTTTGACGAAGACACCGTTTCTGAATTGCGCCGCCGTGCCAAAGACGTGCTGCTGAATCAGGCGCTGGCAAGTGAAGAAGCCCTGGAGGGTGCAGAACCCGCTGAAGATCTTCTGAATATGGAAGGTATGGACCGTGGCCTGGCGTTCAAACTCGCCGGGATGGGTGTGCGTACCATGGAAGATCTGGCCGAGCAGTCTGTGGATGATCTGCTTGATATTGAAGGTATGGATGAAGAGCGCGCCGGTCAGCTGATTATGATCGCACGCGCACCCTGGTTTGAAGACCAGGCCTGATTCGGGAGAGGAGGACCAGTATGGCTGAAGTAACGGTAAAACAACTGGCCGCAGATGTAGGCGCTCCCGTGGATCGTTTGCTGAAGCAGATCGTTGAAGCGGGCCTGAAAGCCCGCAGTGAGAACGACGCTGTCACCAGTGATGAGAAGCAGCAGTTGCTGGCTTATCTGAGAAAGACCCACGGTGAAGCCCAGGCAGAGCCGAACAAGATTACCTTGAAGCGTAAAACCACAACCACGTTGAAGGCCGGCAAGGCAAAAACCGTGAACGTGGAAGTACGCAAGCGCCGCACCTATATCAAGCGTGCGGAACTGCAGCCCGAGCCGGAGGTGGCAGCACCGAAGCCGGAAGAAGTGGCAGAGCAGCCGGTAGCGGAACAGCAAGCGCCGGAACAGGCACCGCAGGTAACTGCAGAACAGGCACAGCCGGAGACATCCGCTGCTGCCCCGGCGCCGGAGCAGGAACAAGCTGCTGCCGAGCCGAAGAAAGCCCAGGAGCCCGAGCCGGCACCGGAGGACATTCCCATGCCTCCGCCGGAAGATGAAGGACGGGATCGCAAGCCCAAGAAGAAAAAAGAAAAGGTACGCGAGCGCGGCGACGAAATCGAAGAAGGCAAGCCTAAGAAGAAACAGGCTGGTCATCGCGGCCCTCGCAGCCGTCCGGTTGAAGAACCTCTTGTTATTTCCGAGGACGACGAAGAAAACCGTCCTCGCAAGCAGCTGCGGGCTAAAAAGAAACCGAAAGAAAAGCGTCATGCTTTCGAGAGGCCAACCAAGCCCATGGTAAGAGAAGTACAGATTCCGGAAACCATCACCGTAGGTGACCTTGCCCAGCGTATGGCTGTCAAAGCCGCTGATGTTATTAAAACCCTGATGGGTATGGGCGTAATGGCCACCATCAATCAGGCGCTGGACCAGGAAACTGCGGTTCTGGTAACCGAAGAGCTGGGCCACAAGCCCAGGGCTGTCAGCGAAGATGCCTTTGAAGAAGAAGTGCTGAGTGAAATCACCGGCGACGACTCAGGCAAAGAGAAAATCAAGCGGGCACCGGTTGTCAGCGTGATGGGTCACGTTGACCACGGTAAAACCTCGCTGCTGGATTACATCCGTCGCGCCAAGGTTGCTGCCGGCGAGTCCGGTGGTATTACCCAGCATATCGGTGCCTACCACGTAGAAACCGATCACGGCATGGTGTCCTTCCTGGATACCCCGGGCCACGCGGCGTTCACCGCCATGCGGGCTCGCGGTGCCCAGTGTACCGATATCGTTATCCTGGTGGTGGCGGCCGATGACGGCGTTATGCCGCAAACCAAGGAAGCCGTTCAGCACGCCCGCTCTGCAGGCGTACCCCTGGTGGTTGCCATCAACAAGATGGACAAGGAAGAAGCCGATCCAGACCGCATCAAGAACGAGCTGTCTGCGCTGGACGTGATTCCGGAAGACTGGGGCGGCGACGTTCAGTTCGTGCCGGTTTCAGCGCATACCGGTATGGGTATCGACGACCTGCTGGAAGCGGTGCTGCTGCAGGCCGAGATCCTCGAGCTGGAAGCTTCTCCGGATGCGGCTGCCAAAGGTGTTGTGGTTGAATCCAGCCTGGAGCGTGGCCGTGGTTCCGTAGCCACTGTTCTTGTTCAGAACGGTACCCTGCGCCAGGGCGATATGGTGGTAGCGGGTTCCTTCTTCGGTAAGGTTCGCGCCATGACCGACGAAGCCGGACGCCAGGTAAAAGACGCTGGCCCGTCCATCCCGGTTGAGATTCTGGGCCTGAACGGCACACCAGATGCCGGTGACGAGTTCTTCGCCGTAGCCGACGAGAAGAAGGCCAAGGAACTGGCTGAATTCCGTCAGACCCGCGAGCGTGAACAGCGTCTGCAGCGCCAGCAGGCGGCCAAGCTTGAAAACATGTTCGAGAACATGGGCAAAGACGAGGTCAAAACCCTCAACGTTGTGCTCAAGACCGACGTGCGTGGTTCCCTGGAAGCCATTACCAAGGCCCTGCAGGACCTGGGTAACGAAGAGGTTCAGGTGAAGATCGTGTCCTCCGGCGTGGGCGGCATTGCCGAGACCGACGTCAGCCTGGCCATGGCCACCAACGCCGTTATCTTCGGTTTCAACGTGCGTGCGGATACCGCATCCAAGCGCCTGGTTGAGCAGGAAGGCCTGGATCTGCGTTACTACAGCATCATCTATAACCTGATCGATGATGTGAAAGCGGCCCTGACCGGTATGCTCAAGCCGGAGTTCCGCGAAGATATCGTGGGCATCGCCGATGTGCGTGATGTGTTCCGTTCACCGAAGTTCGGCCAGGTGGCTGGCTGTATGGTGACCGAAGGTACCGTATACCGGAACAAGCCGATCCGCGTACTGCGCGACAACGTGGTGATCTTCGAAGGCGAGCTGGAGTCCCTGCGTCGCTTCAAGGATGACGTGCCGGAAGTTCGCAACGGTATGGAATGTGGTATCGGTGTTAAAGGCTACGACGTGAAAGTGGGCGACCAGATCGAAGTATTCGATCGCGTCCGTGTTGAACGTCAGCTTGAATCCACGGGGGCCTGATGGCACGGGAATACAGTCGCGTAGAACGCATTGGCGACCAGATGCAGCGTGAGCTGGCCCAGCTCATCCAGCGCGAGGTGAAAGACCCTCGCGTTGGTATGGTCACGGTGAACGACGTAAAGGTCAGCCGTGACCTGGGCTACGCCGATATCTATGTTTCACTGCTGTCTACCGAAGAGCTCACCGAGGAATCGCCCGAGGTGAAGGAATCGCTGGCAGTGCTGAACAATGCCTCCGGCTTTTTGCGGGGCCAGGTAGGCCGTGCGATGAAGTTGCGGGTGGTTCCCCACCTGCGCTTTCACTTCGATACCCTGCTGGGCCAGAGCCGGAAGATGGATCGGCTGATCCGCGAGGCGGTAGGCGACAAGCCGGCCGTACCCCGGGACGACAACGACGATCCCGTTTCCGACAACCCGGAGCGTGATGCTTGAGCCGTAGACGCAAAGGCCGTGATGTAAACGGCATTCTGGTGATCGACAAGCCTCAGGGCGTTACCTCCAACGGAATCCTGCAGCAGGTCAAGCGCCTGTATGGTGCGGCCAAGGCCGGCCATACCGGAGCGCTTGATCCGCTCGCCACCGGCGTATTGCCGCTGTGCTTCGGGGAGGCCACCAAGTTCTCCCAGATGATGCTGGACAGCGACAAGGCCTATATCACCACTGCGAAGTTGGGTATTCGTACCGAAACCGGCGACAGTGAAGGTGCGGTGGTGGAAGAAAAGCCTGTGCCGGCGCTGACCGAAGCGCAGGTGGAGGCTGTCCTGGAAAACTTCCGGGGCGATATTCAGCAGGTTCCTTCCATGTACTCTGCCCTGAAGCACCAGGGCAAGCCCCTGTACGAATACGCCCGCGAAGGCATCGTGATTGACCGGCCGGCCAGGCCTGTCACCATCTACGAGCTGAAGTTGCTGGCGGTGCGCGAGCAGGAGCTCGACCTGGCGGTCACCTGCACCAAGGGTACGTATATTCGCTCACTGGTCGAGGATATCGGCGAAGCTCTGGGATGCGGTGCCCATGTGTCTGCCCTGCGCAGAACCCTGGCCTCCGGTTACACCCTGGCAAATGCCCGTGATGTCAAAGACCTGGAAGCCATGCGTGAGCGGGGCGAGAGTCTGGATGGCCTGTTGCTGCCGCCGGAAAGCGCCCTGACCATGTTCCCCGAGCACCGGTTGGCGGGGCCTGCGCTGGTATCGATCTTGAACGGACAACCGGTTAGAATACCCGGTCAGTCTCTGGAAGGCTTCGTGCGCATTCATGGCGACCGTTCCTTTGTGGGGCTGGCTGAAGCTATGCCGGAAGGCGACGACACCAATCTGGTGCCGCGCCGGCTGGTAAAAAACAACGGCAGGTAACCCCGCCGTTGTTTAGCCGGGCTGTAGAGATGCGCGGTTCGGCCGGATTTAACAGCATCGCAACCTATGAGGTGTAATATGGCACTTTCTGCCAGTGAGAAAGCTCAGATCGTTAAGGATTTTCAGCAAGGTGATGGCGATACCGGTTCCCCTGAGGTTCAGGTAGCTCTGCTGAGCGCCAACATCAACAAGCTGCAGGATCACTTCAAGGCCAACAAGCAGGATCACCATTCCCGCCGCGGCCTGATCCGGATGGTAAACCAGCGTCGTAAGCTGCTGGACTACCTGAAGCGTAAAAACGCCGACCGTTACCTGGAACTCATCCAGCGTCTGGGTCTGCGTCGCTAATCCGGGTTTCGACCTGAAGGTAAAGGCCGGGCGTGTCCCGGCCTTTACCGCGCTTTTCTCCCGTTATTTTTGCTGCAGTTGATTTGTCAGTGAAACCGAAGGATTTTCTCTGTCTAATGGAAAGCCGATATTGATAGCAGGTTGTTGAAAGCCCGGGTGCTGTCGGGAAACCACAGTCCCAGCCGGGGTTTTACAACAGCCTGTTAGCTTTCAGACGGGTTGCCTTTCGGTTCACAGGTCAAGCTGCTGCAGTTGAAACCCGAGTTCATAACTGAAAAAGCAGGAGTTTATTGTGGATCTGCAACCACGTATTAAAACATTCGAAATGGGTGGCGAAACCTTCACCCTGGAAACTGGCCGCATCGCCCGCCAGGCCACTGGCGCAGTACTGGTCAGCTGTGGAGACATCTCCGTTCTGGGCACCGTTGTAGGCGCCAAAGAGCCCAAGCCGGGCCAGGGCTTCTTCCCCCTGACCGTGAACTACCAGGAAAAAACCTACGCCGCCGGTAAAATCCCGGGTGGCTTCTTCAAGCGTGAAGGTCGTCCGTCCGAGAAAGAGACCCTGACCTCCCGCCTGATCGACCGTCCGATCCGTCCGCTGTTCCCGAGTGGCTACATGAACGAAGTCCAGGTTGTGCTGACGGTTATGTCGTCCAGCAAGAACCAGGATCCGGACATCGCTGCCATGCTGGCTGCCTCTGCAGCCCTGGCCATCTCCGGTATCCCGTTCGACGGCCCGATTGGTGCTGCCCGTGTGGGTTACACCAACGAGAAAGGCTACTTCCTGAACCCGACCTTCGAAGAGCTGGGCAGCTCCCTGCTGGACATGGTTGTGGCCGGTACCGACGAAGCGGTACTGATGGTTGAGTCCGAGGCTAAGGGCCTGACTGAAGACCAGATGTTGGGCGCCGTACTGTTCGCCCACCAGGAAATGCAGACTGCCATCAACGCCATCAAGGAATTTGCTGCTGAAAACGGCAAGCCGCGTTGGGAATGGCAGCCTGAGGCAGAGAACACCGAGCTGCTGAACGCTATCAAGGCCGAGTTCGGTGGTGCCATCGAAGAAGCCTACGCGATCCGCGACAAGATGGCCCGTTACGAGCGTCTGGGCGAGATCAAATCTGCCGCCGTTGAAAAACTGGCCGGTGAAGAAGAAGGCCAGCCTTCCGAAGAGGAAGTGAAGAAGTACTTCGGCAAGGTCGAGAAGTCTGTGGTTCGTCTGCAGGTTATCGAAGGCAAGCCGCGTATCGATGGCCGTGACAACAAGACCGTTCGCCCGATCAAGGTCGAAGTTGGTGTACTGCCGTCCGTTCACGGTTCCGCCCTGTTTACCCGTGGCGAGACCCAGGCCATCGTAACTGCCACCCTGGGTACCACCCGTGACGTGCAGATCATCGATGCCCTGGAAGGTGAGCGCAAAGACCCGTTCCTGTTCCACTACAACTTCCCTCCGTACTCCGTAGGTGAAGCGGGCCGTATGGGTAGCCCGGGCCGTCGTGAAATCGGTCATGGTCGCCTGGCCAAGCGTGGTGTAGCCGCGGTTATGCCGACCATCGAAGAATTCCCGTACGCCATTCGTGCGGTGTCCGAGATCACTGAATCCAACGGTTCCAGTTCCATGGCTTCCGTGTGTGGTTCTTCCCTGGCTCTTATGGACGCAGGTGTGCCCCTGAAGGCGCCGGTTGCCGGTATCGCCATGGGTCTGGTCAAGGAAGGCGACAAGTTCGCGGTCCTGACTGATATCCTGGGTGACGAAGACCACCTGGGCGACATGGACTTCAAGGTTGCCGGTACCAAAGACGGCGTTACTGCCCTGCAGATGGATATCAAAATCCAGGGTATTACCGACGAAATCATGGAAATCGCCCTGGAGCAGGCCAACGCTGCGCGCCTGCATATCCTGGACGAGATGAACAAGGTAATCGCCGAGCCCCGCGCCGAGCTGTCTGAGCGCGCTCCGAGCATCACCACCATCAAGATCCATCCGGACAAGATCCGTGATGTTATCGGTAAGGGTGGCGCTACCATCCGTGGTATCTGCGAGGAGACCGGTGCTTCTATCGACCTGGATGACGACGGCAACGTGAAAATCTACGCCGCTGATGCCGCCGCCGCTCAGGCTGCTGTAAACCGGGTCAAGGAAATCACTGCCGAGATCGAAGTGGGCGCAATCTACAAGGGCCGCGTTGAGCGCATTGTGGACTTCGGTGCCTTCGTTAACATCCTGCCGGGTAAGGATGGTCTGGTGCACATTTCCCAGATCTCCGAGCGCCGTATCGAGAACGTGACTGACGAGCTGAGCGAAGGTCAGGAAGTTCTGGTTAAGGTTCTGGATGTCGACAACCGTGGCCGCGTTAAGCTGTCCATGAAGGAAGTTAAGGAAGGCGAACAGCCGACTGACTTCGCTGACTGATTTTTCAGTTAGTCAGTAACACGAAAACCCGCCTTCATGGCGGGTTTTCTGTTTAATAAGCTTTTATTTTTTTCGTGTGATTTTGTGGGTTTAGTGGCTAAAAATTCTTTTCCATAAACTCCAGCACCGCCTTCCTGTACGCAGGAATCACAAACGTCGCCGCATGGGGCGTATCCGTCCGCAAAAACTCCTTAGGCTGCTCCGCCGCTTCATACAACCGCACACCATGCTCGAACGGAATAATGCCATCACGCACGCTGTGGATAATCATCACCGGCACCGGTGACACACCGGCGATCCTGTCGGTGCCTTCGTAGTCATCCGGAATGGTCCAGCTCAGGGGGTACTGGAACGGCCAGGTGAGCCAGAACAGGCCGAGCTTCTCCCGGGCGATGTAGCGGAAGCCGGAGAAGGTGCCGTCGAGGATGAGGCCATTGAGTTCGGGTTGTTCGTTGCGCTGCACCCATTCGCTGGCGAGGGCAACGCCCAGGGCTCCACCGAGGCTCTGGCCCAGCAGGTAAAGCGGGCGCTTTTGTGTGTCTTCCTGTTCGATCAGCCAGCGCAGGCCGGTTTCTACGTCGTGCAGGGCGCCTTCTATATCGGGTGCGCCGGTAGACTGGCCGTAACCGCGATAGTCGAGGGTGAATACGTTGTAGCCTTGTTCTGGCAGCCATGCGGCGTTGAGGATGTGGGCGCTGACGTTCTGGGCGTTGCCGTGCAGGTAGTAGATGGTGCCCTTGGCGGGTTCGTCGGTGGGGGCAGGGAGCCACCAGCCGTGGAGGGTTTCGCCGTCTGTGGTGTCGAGGTAGACGTCCTCATAGTCCAGGTTGAGGCGATCCGGGGTGATGTAGGTGGTGTTGTCCGGGTAGAAGAACACACTGCTGCAGCCGGTTTGCAGCAGTGCGGTGATGGTCAGCAGGGCGACGATGGCCGCCCTGGGGTTCAGAAGTAGGCGTGCAGGCCGGCTTGCCATGTGCTTTGGTACCTGTCGAAGTGGTCTTCCCGGGTGAATTTGGCGAATACGCTGAACTCGCGGCCAATGTGCCAGTTGCCTTCGGCGTACAGCTGGTCTTGCCGGTGCTGGCTGCTGATGATCCAGGCCTTGGTTTTTGCGCCGGTCAGCAGGCTGAAGCGGTTGTTCTGGTGCAGCAGGCCGAGGTCTGCCCCCGGGGCGAAATCGTGGCCGCGGCGCAGGTCGTCATCGATTTCCACATCGGCGGTAGCAATGGCGAACGCCTGGGTATTCTGGCCAAGGCCCCAGCTGCCACCGGCTCCCCCTTCCAGATAGGGTGTGAGCACGCGGTCATCACCGGTATCGGTGCGGCGGCCACCGAAGCCCACCTGCCACGAGATTGGCGAGAAGAACGGGTTTCTCGGGCTCAGGGAGCGTATTTCCACCCCGGTGATCTGCTCTACCTGCAGTTCGTCGTTGTCGTGGTAGAGGCGGGCGTCGAGGCGCAGGAATTGCAGCTGCGCACCGGTGCGGTAACCGGCGGGCGGGTCCAGCACATCGTGGTAGGCGGGCCGGAGAGTCAGCTGGGTGAATTCGCTGTGGGCCATTTGGCCGGAGCCCAGGCTCAGGCGGAAAGTGTCATGGCCCTGGTCGTCGCGGATTTCAGGTTCCGGTACCTTGGGCAACTCTTCGGCGCCGTCAATCTGGCTGCGGGATACCAGCAGCTGGTGGGACAGCGGTGCCGCATGCTCCCGGGGCCAACCCTCGGCTTCGCTTTGGTAGCGCACGTAGTCGTAGGTGGCGTCCAGCAATTGGGCACGGTCGTTCTTCTCCAGCTCCCGGACTTCCGGGTCGTTCACATCCACATAGCCGTTGGCGACCGCAGCGGCGATGGTCCGGTGTTCAGGAGGCAGGCTGTCGAGGCTGTGGGCAACGGAGGTGGCGGCGGAGGGGCGGTAATGAATGCTTTCCACAAGCCCGGCATCCCTTACCCAGCGTACGGTGTCAGACGGAATGGCGTGAGTGCTTACTTCATCCAGCAGGTCTGTGCCCGGGCGGGCAGCGTCAATCAGTGCCAGCAGGCGGTAGGCACAGTTTTCGTCGAAGAAGTAATAGTCAAAGTTCTTGTCCTGAATCTCCCAGGTATGGGCCAGCAGCGTGTCGACCTCCGGCTGGGTGAGGTTCAGGGTGTATTCCCACAGGTCCCGGTGTTCGATGTCGTTGTACAGCCGGATCATTTCGTAATATGGCTGGATAGCTGTGATGCCCGGATAGCCTCCGAAGATTCCGCGATACGCAAACAGCAGTTCGCTGTCGTGTTCGGCGGCATCGGCTGCGTAGGAAATGGTGTTGGCCAGCAGCAGGTCGGTTTCTTCGTCGTCCTGGGGCGGGTCCAGCCGCAGGAAGGTGTGGCCGAACATGGAGGACGGGCTGTTCAGGTACGAGGCCGCAAACACCAGGGTGACTTTCTCGGTGTTCAGGGTCTCGGCCCATTCGTCGTAAGCCGGGCAGTCTACCGGGGTGTCCGGTAAATCCAGTTGTTCCCGCAACCAGGCATCCCGGGCCGGGAAGCGGCAGCGGGCATGGTCATCACCACCGCCGGGCTGGCGGATGGCTTCCAGGGTTGTCTGTAGTTCTGCTTCCGGTGAGGTTTTGCCATTCTCGCTCAGGAAAAACGCAGGATCGTCTGCCTGGCTGGTGAAACCGGAGCCCAGGGTATCCTGGTGGTAGTGGCCAAGCGTGAGCCACACCGGATGTTCGTGAAGGTTGTCGGGAATGGCGGCAAAGGTTGCCGGGGTTGCGAGTGAACATGCAAGCCAGAGTGCAGCCTGCCCAGTGCGCAAGGGGTAGCCCATGGGAATTGTTTACGTCCGGTTTAGATTGGTACGGCGATAGTGCGCCATCCATGGCGCGGGTTCAATCCTTTGGGTTTAGCCGATCAGGCGGCTACGTACTTGCTCAGAGACTCGTCCTGTTCCATCAGGGAAACGATGGAATCTACCGCTTCACCGGAGGTGGTGTCAGAGTTCGGGAAAATGGCTGCAAAGTTGTCTTGCAGTACTTTGCGGAAGGTATCACGGTCGGCTTCTTCTACACCCAGCAGAACGGCCAGGGTGTCCAGGTTTTCGCCGGAACCACGGGACATGTCACGGGCAACCTTGTCGATGTTGCTGTCCATGTACATAGCCATGGATTGCACAGACTGGTTGGTGGAGCAGCCCAGAGTACCGGTGGTCATACCGAAAGTCTGGTTGCCGAAGGTTCCGTTGGTGGTGGCGGCCAGTACGTGTGGAGCAATACCGGATTGGCCTTTCCAGATCATGGCGCCAACACCACAGCCAGGCTGGGCGAATGCCATGGAAGATGCGCCAAGAAGAATTGCACCTGCGATCAGTTTTTTCATTATCCACTCCTTTATGTGGTTTTTTGCTTCGTCGCATACCCTGCAACCGGAATTTCCTGGGTTGGCTGCAAGACAACGGCCCCGGCCGGTGCCGGTTTGGTTGAAGACCGTTACTACAAGTATAGATCAAAACTGGCTTGGGTAAATAAATCAGTGTATTGGAAGAGGGAAGGGTTGGCGGGGAGGCGTGGCGAAGAGGTTTCTTATGCCTAAATGTGATGGTTTTCTCAAAATTTAACCGATCTTGTCATAAGCAGGCGCTTTCAGTATAGTGCGCGCGGCCATGACGGCCGAGTAACAACACATGGAGAAGTTTTGTGAAAAAAGCACTGATTGCATCTACCCTTCTGGTAGCCGGCGCAATGTCCGGTTGTTCCTCCCTGAATGTCAGCTCTAACCCGGTTCCCCTGCATGGCAGCGTGACCACCGATATCAAGGCCGATATCGAAGTGGGTGAGAAGATTACTGGCAAATCCTCCGCAACCAAGATCCTGTTCTTCACCATGAGTGACGACAGCGAATACGCCGATGGCATGACCTACGGCAACGGCGGCGGCAGCGGTCTGGGGCTGGGTGGCCTGGATCCGGTTTCTGCGGTGAAGTCTGCTGCTGCCTATAATGCCATCAAAACCTCTGGCGCCGATGTGATTGTAGCTCCACGCTACATCGTAAAGAAGAATGACTATCTTGTTTACGGCACCATCGACGTAACCGTTGAAGGTTATAAGGGCACGATCCGCAGCGTAGAGTAACGGATCTGGCCATGCCAGAAAAAAGCCGGAGCAGGGCAGGACCTCTCCGGCTTTTGTGTTTTTCAGGCAGCCTTAACCCCCCAGGTAAGCCTCCCGCACCTCCGGGTTCGCCAACAGGTTTTTGCCGGTATCGTGCAGCCGGATACGCCCGGTTTCCAGTACATAGCCCCGGTCTGCCAGGTTCAGCGCCTGATGGGCGTTCTGCTCCACCAGGAAGACTGTAATGCCTTCTTCGCGCAGGTGACCGATGATCTCGAAGATCTGCTGGATGATGATCGGCGCCAGACCCAGTGACGGCTCATCCAGGATGATCATTCTGGGTTTGCTCATCAGTGCCCGGCCGATGGCCAGCATCTGCTGTTCACCGCCCGACATGGTGCCGGCCCTCTGGTGCTCCCGCTCTTTCAGGCGCGGGAACAGTTCGTACACGTGGTCCTGGCTTTTGCGGATTTCGGCCTTGGTGTTGAAGAATCCCCCCATGTGCAGGTTCTCTTCCACCGTCAGCCCCGAGAACACCCGCCGGCCTTCCGGCACAATGGCAATGCCGGAACGCATGATGTTGGAGGTGGCTTCGTTGGTGATATCGCGGCCTTCCAGAATGACCCGGCCGGCGCTGGCTTGCGGGTTGCCGCAAACGGTCATCAGCAGGGTGGTCTTGCCGGCGCCGTTGGCACCGATCAGGGAGACAATTTCGCCCTTGTTCACCTCCACAGACACCCCGTGCAAGGCCTCGATCTTGCCGTAGTGGGTATGAACGTTTTCCAGTACTAGCATGGTGTTTCCTCAGGCCTCGCCCAGATAGGCTTTGATCACATCGTCGTTCTGGCGGACTTCTGCCGGGGTACCGCTGGCCAGGGGGCGGCCCTGGTTGATCACGGTTATCCGGTCGGAAATGTCCATAACCAGGCTCATGTCGTGCTCGATCAGCAGTACCGACACGTTGTAGTCGGACTTCAGGCTGACAATCAGCTGGTTGAGGTCTTTGGTTTCGGCCGGGTTCAGGCCGGCGGCGGGTTCGTCCAGCATCAGCAGCTTGGGCTCGGTCACCATGCAGCGGGCAATTTCCAGCCGCCGCTGCTGGCCATAGGCCAGGTTGCCGGCTTCCCGGTTGGCCAGGTCCAGCAGGCCCACCCGGTCGAGCCAGTAGGTGGCCCGGTCCAGTGACTTCTGTTCCCGCTCCCGGTAGTTCGGGGTTTTAATCAGGCCTGCCAGCAGGTTGGTGTTCAGGTGCCGGTGCTGGGCCACCAGCAGGTTTTCCACCACCGTCATCTGGTTGAACAGCCGCACGTGCTGGAAGGTGCGCACCATGCCCAGCCGGGAGATCTTGTAGTCAGGCGTGCCCTGAATCTCCCGCCCTTCGAACAGGATCTTGCCGCCGGTCGGCTTGTAGAACCCGCTGATGCAGTTGAACACTGTGGTTTTACCGGCCCCGTTCGGGCCGATGATCGATACGATTTCCCGTTCCTGTACGTCCAGGCTTACCTGGTCGACTGCCAGCAGGCCGCCAAAGCGCATGGACAGATTGGATACTTCTAGCATGCCTGTCACTCCTGCCGTTTCAGTTCAATGTGAATCCTGCGCATGGGCATCAGCCCCTGCGGCCGCCATACCATCATCAGCACCATGGCCGCACCGAAGATCAGCATGCGGTAATCGGCAAACTCCCGGGCCAGCTCCGGCAGGATGGTGACCGCAATGGCGGCGAGGATAACGCCGATCTGCGAGCCCATGCCGCCCAGCACCACAATGGCCAAGATGATGGCGGATTCCAGGAACACGAACGACTCCGGGCTGATAAAGCCCTGCTTGGAGGCAAACACCGTACCGGCGAAGCCGGCAAAGAAAGCACCGATGGTGAAGGCGGAGAGCTTCACCGCCGTGCGGCTGAGGCCGAGCGAACGGGCAGCAATTTCATCTTCCCGCAGGGCTTCCCAGGCGCGGCCAACGGGCATGCGCATCAGCCGGCGAATCACCAGTGCGGTAATCACCGCCAGCACCAGGGCGATCAGGTACAGGAAGATCACCTTGTGCTCGCCGCTGTAGGCAATGCCGAAGGTTTCGTGGAAAGAGGTATTGCCTTCTTCCTTCACCCGCCGGCCGAATTCCATGCCGAACAGGGTGGGCTCGGGAATGCCGCCAATGCCGTTGGGGCCGCCGGTGACCGCCGTCCAGTTATTCAGCAGGATGCGGATGATTTCCCCGAAGCCGAGGGTCACGATGGCCAGGTAATCACCCCGTAACCGCAGCACCGGAAAACCCAGCACCAGGCCGAACAAGGCCGCCAGGCAGGCACCGATGGGCAAGGCCGCCCAGAAGCTGAAGCCGAAGTATTGCGATAGCAGTGCAAAGGTATATGCGCCGACGGCGTAGAAGGCCACATAGCCCAGGTCCAGCAGGCCAGCCAGGCCAACCACCACGTTCAGGCCCAGTGCCAGCATCACGTAGATCAGCACCAGGGTGGCGAGGTCTACCGAGCCGCGGGACACCAGGAACGGCCAGAACAGGGCAAATACCACGATGGCGGTGAGCACCCAGGATTCCAGCTTTGCCCGTTTGGCCTGGGGCATGGGCTCGCGCCCGCTCAGCGGGTTCAGTTTCGGCAGTTTGCCCAGGCTACCCATAATGCTGTCGCGGAACAGCTGGAAGAAAAACACCACGAACGCGGCCAGCACCACCGAGATCACGGTAGACGTGGTGGCGCCTTCCAGGCCCACCTTTGTGCCTTGCGCCACCAGGTTCAGGCCCAGAATGGGGTAGGCAATAATCAGCGTTACGATTGCGCAGAACAACGCATGTTTGAAGTTGGGGGTGGCCATCAGATCTTCTCAACCTCCGGTTTGCCAAGCAGTCCGGTGGGTTTGAACAGCAGGATCAGGATCAGCAGGCTGAACGACACCACATCTTTGTATTCACCACTGAGGTAGCCGGACGTCATGCTTTCTGCCACACCCAGAATCAGGCCGCCGAGCATGGCGCCCGGAATGCTGCCAATGCCGCCCAGTACCGCTGCGGTAAAGGCCTTCAGGCCGGCAATAAAGCCGAACAGCGGGTCAACCGAGCCGTAGTACATGCCCAGCAACAGGCCGGCCACCGCAGCCAGCGCTGCGCCAATCACAAAGGTGGCAGAGATGATGCGGTTGGTGTCGATACCCAGCAGGTTGGCCATGCCCAGATCCTGCGACACAGCCCGGCAGGCGCGGCCGATACGGGACCGGGAGATAAACAGGCTGAGAATGGTCATGCACACCAGGGTGGTGATAAAGATGGTGATTTGCATGTAAGACAATGAAAGCTGGAAGCCCTCTGCCGAACCGAAGCGGAAGCTGCCTTCCATCAGGGCCGGAAAACCGATGTTGCGGGAGCCCTGGGCCAGGTGCACATAGTTCTGCAGGAAGATGGACATGCCGATGGCGGAAATCAGGGGAATCAGCCGGTGCCGGCCTCGAACCGGCCGGTAGGCAACCCGTTCGACCGCCCAGCCCATGGAGCTGGACACAATCACGGCGCACAGCAGCGCGACAATCAGGATCAGGGGAAGCCAGGCAATGCCGAGGGTAGCCAGGCCGGTAATGGCAATAAGCGCGGTGTAGGCGCCAATCATATAGATTTCGCCGTGGGCGAAGTTGATCATGCCGATGATGCCGTAAACCATCGTGTAGCCGATGGCGATCAGGGCGTAGGTGCTCCCGATCGTCAGCCCGTTAATGAGCTGCTGAAAGAAATACAGGAGGTCTTGCATGGGTGTGGAGCTCCGAGAAACAGCGCCCAGAAAGGCACCTTCCCCCGGATCACGGCGGGAAGGTGCTCTCGTTTATACTGCAATTAAACGAATCTGGCTTAGTTTGCCGGAGTCTTGCTGCCGTCGGCGTGCCACTCGTACACAACAAATTCGAAGGCTTTGAGATCGCCGGCCTTGTCGTACTGTACGGTGCCGATCGGAGTTTCAAAGGTGCCGGAACGCAGGGCGCTGGCTACCTCGAACGGGTCCTTGGAATCCGCCATCTCGATACCTTCGGCAATCAGCTGAACCGCGGTGTAGGACGGCAGAACGAACGGGCCGGAGGGGTCTTCACCTTTCTCGGCGAAGGCCGCCACCAGTTCCTGGTTTTCTTCTTTCTGGTCGAACGCCGGTGGCAGGGTTACCAGAAGGCCTTCGGCGGCATCGCCGGCAATGGTGTTGATGTCTTTGTTGCCCACACCTTCAGGCCCCATGAATTTGGCATCAACATCTGCCTGGCGCGCCTGGCGCAGGATCAGCCCCAGCTCCGGGTGGTAGCCGCCGTAATAAACGTAGTCCACGTCGGCCTGCTTGATCTTGGTAACCAGGGAAGAGAAGTCCTTGTCGCCGGCGGTGATGCCTTCAAACATGGCGATTTCAATGCCGGCGTCTTTCAGGGTGTCGCGCACGGCCGTGGCAATACCTTCACCGTATTGCTGCTTGTCGTGAACCACCGCCACGCGCTCGGGCTTCTGGGCGGCAATGTAGTTGCCGGCAACCGGGCCCTGCATGCTGTCCAGGCCAATGGTCCGGAACACCAGCTCGTAGCCGCGCTGGGTGATTTCCGGGCTGGTGGAGGCCGGGGTAATCATCAGGATGCCTTCGTCTTCGTAGATGTCAGACGCCGGCTGGGTAGAGCTGGAGCACAGGTGACCCACCACATACTGAACGCCTTCGTTCACCAGACGGTTGGCGACGGTTACGGCCTGCTTGGGGTCGCACACGTCGTCCACTTCAACGGCAACGAGTTCTTCACCCATCACACCGCCGGCGGCATTGATGCGTTCGATGGCCATGCGTGAACCGGAGAACTGCATGTCGCCATACTGGGCTACGGGGCCGGTCATGGGGCCTGCAATACCAATCTTGATTTCAGCAGCAGCCTGGCCGGCAGCCATCAAGGCAACGGAGGCGCTTACAGCGGTAACGAGTTTCTTTACGGAGGTATTCATCGTGTTTTTCCTGTTTGTGTCAGGGTTATTCTTATGTTCTCAGAGACTTAAGAAACACCACCACCCGAGCCTTGTCAAGCATGGGAGCTGAGGCATTTGCTCCGGAACACAGCGTTGCTATTCGAAGTTGAAATAGCAAACGCCGTGCCGGTCTCCGGATGATTACGCGTCCGTGCTGTCGTCCTGGTCAATAAAGACCAGGTTCCTGAAAGTCTCGTGATCCTGCAGCTGTTCAAAACTCGGGTCTACCGAGGCGTCATCCCGGTAAGCCTCGGAAATGTCGATGGCTTTTTCCAGCGTGGCCACCGCATCTTCCCAGCGGCCGATCTCGGCATAGGCGCAGGCCAGCTGGTAATGGGCGTGGCCGTTATCCGGAGCCAGCTTCAGCGCCCGCTGGCACAGGCTGATGGCCCACAATGGCTCGCGCATTTCCAGCACCGCGTCAGCCTTGTAGCTCAGTGCCTCTACGTCGTCTGGTCGCAGGTCCAGAATCTGGTCGTAGGCAGCGATCTTGTTCTGCTGGGAGGTTTCCTGGCTTGCCTTCAACCAGAGCGCGTGCACCTCGTTGGTGCGCTCAATCTCCGCCTGGTTCTGGTGGATGATTTCAGACTTCTGCTGCAGTTGTTCCTCAATAAACTTCAGCCGCTGTTCGTATTCCACCACCAGTTCGTTCACCCGCTTTTCGGCCAGGCTGGTGAGCTGGTGGCGCATATCGCGGATGGAGTTCCAGCCGATCACCACCAGGATGGAGGTGGCACCGGCAATCAGGTAGAAGAAGTAGGTAACGGTATCGGTGGCGTAAGACATGGACTTGTCGGCCACGGACAGTTCTTTCTCTACCACCTTTTCGATCAGCTCGGCCCGGGTGTCCTGCATTTCCTTGCGCAGGGCCTTGGACTCGTCCAGCAGGTACAGCTCCACAAAGGGAGTGTACATGGGCTTTTCGAGGGTTTTGATGCTTTCCTCAACGTCTTCTGCGGTGAGCTCTTTGTCCGGCCCCAGTTGCTGCTGTTGTGCCTGGAGTGTGGTGGCGAAGGCGAGTGCAAAGACGAACGCTAGAAAGTACCTGATCATCAACCGTTTCCGTTTTCTGTTGCATGTATTGGCTAGCAGGTGATGACCTTAGCATAGTGGCTGGCGGAAATAATGCCGCATGGGGTGTTGAATGCAGCGGGCTTAAAGAACGCAAGCTAGGTAATATCCGCCACTTGCATTCTGTGGTGCGAAGACCTCTAATAATTAGAGGTATAAATAACTGGTCCTGAGTGGAGTAGGGTGTGAATAATTACGAGCAGGTGTTGGTAGCACTTCGGCGGGTTATCCGGGCAACGGATCTGCATTCCAAGCGGTTGAGCAAGCACGCAGGCCTGACCGGGCCGCAGCTTCTGATTATGCGCACCATCCGGGACTTGGGTGAGGTGACCATCGGCACCATTGCCGAGAATGTGAGCCTGAGCCAGGCCACGGTGACCACCATTCTGGACCGCCTTGAGTTGCGCAAGCTGGTGTACCGGGTGCGCAGCACCCAGGACAAGCGCAAGGTGCACGCCCACCTGACCGAAGCCGGCGCTGAGATCCTGGCCCGGGCTCCGAACCCCCTGCAGGAAGATTTCATCCAGAAGTTCCAGAGCCTGGCGGAGTGGGAGCAGACCATGATCCTGGCCTCGCTGCAGCGCGTGGCCAATATGATGGACGCCGACGACATCGACGCCTCGCCGGTACTCACCGTAGGCTCCGTCCTCAAAGACGACGGCTGGAAAGAAAAAGCCTGAGACGCAGTCTGGCAAGGGGTCTGTCCCTACGTGGACAGACCCCCATGGCACAAGGCTTATTCGGGCTCCCCTCCAAGGCACCCAACTTGGGCACCCAACCTGAAACCCATGGTGGCTGGTTGCGGGCGGGGTACAGGTTTTCTTTGGAAAAACAACTCGCTTCGCTCAGACATCTTTTTCCGGCAGAAAACCTGTACCCCACCCGCAACCGGCAGGCTTGTGAGTTATAGTCCGAGGCAAAAAAGTCAGTGCACCGAAGCCCCCTTCCTCGGCTTATTCCCAAAGCAAACCTGAAACACATCGTTATAGTGCTTCGCAAAGTTCACCGTAATCCCTTCCTTCAGATACTCTGGCAATTCCTCATAATCCCCCCGGTTCGCCTCCGGAAGTATCAGATTATTGATCTTCTGCCTGCGCGCAGCAATCACCTTTTCGCGAATACCTCCCACCGGCAACACCTGCCCGGTTAAGGTCAGCTCCCCGGTCATGGCGATGTTCTGCTGCGGGGCTTCTTTGCGGGCGATGGAGAGCAGGGCGGTGGCCATGGTCACGCCGGCGCTGGGGCCGTCTTTCGGGGTGGCGCCTTCCGGTACGTGCAGGTGCACGAAGGATTTGTCGAAGAAGGTCGGGTCGCCCTTGAACCGTTTCAGGTTGGACGACACAAAGCTGTAGGCAATCTCGGCGGATTCTTTCATCACATCCCCCAGCTGCCCGGTGAGCTTGAACCCGCGCTGGCTGGTGTGAACCTGTGACGCCTCGATGCTCAGGGTGGCGCCGCCCATAGCGGTCCATGCCAGGCCGGTGACTACGCCGGTGCCCTTCATGGATTTCTCTTTGCGGAAGGCGGGCTGGCCCAGGTAGTCCGGCAGGTCCGCAACGCCCACTTTTACCGGTTGGTCCGGGTTTTCCAGCAGTTTCACGATTCCCTTACGGATGATCTTGTGCAGCAGCTTTTCCAGGTTCCGCACGCCGGCTTCCCGGGCGTAGCCTTCGATCACCTGGCGGATGGCCGCATCGGTGATGTTCAGCTGTTTTTTCAGCAAGCCAGCCCGTTTCAGCAGCCGCGGCATCAGGTGGTGCTTGGCGATGGCGAGTTTTTCTTCGCCGATGTAGCCGGACAGGCGAATCACATCCATCCGGTCCAGCAAGGGCCGGGGAATGGTGTCCAGCTGGTTGGCGGTGCACACGAACAGCACCTTGGACAGGTCCATGCGCACGTCCAGGTAGTGGTCCAGGAATTCCTTGTTTTGTTCCGGATCCAGGGTTTCCAGAAGGGCCGAGGCCGGGTCGCCCTGGTAGGAGCTGCCAATCTTGTCGATCTCGTCCAGCATGATCACCGGGTTGGCCACTTTGCTGTCTTTCAGGGCCTGTACGAACTTGCCGGGCATGGCGCCGATGTAGGTGCGGCGGTGACCCTTGATTTCGGCTTCATCCCGCATGCCGCCTACACTGAACCGGTAGAACTCCCGGCCCAGCGCGTCCGCCACCGAATGGCCAATAGAGGTTTTGCCTACGCCTGGCGGGCCTACCAGTAACAGTATGGAACCACTCACTTCACCTTTGAAGGTGCCCTCGGCCAGAAACTCGATGATGCGGTCTTTCACATCACCCAAGCCGTCGTGGTCCCGGTCCAGAATTTTGCGGGCTTCGGCCAGGTCGAAGTGGTCTTCGGAATGCACGCCCCAGGGCACCTGGGTAATCCAGTCCAGATAATTGCGGGTCACGCCGTATTCCGGGGAGCCTTGCTCCAGCACCTGCAATTTCTGAATTTCATCTTTGAACCGTTCAACCACAGCTGCTGGCGGATTCAGCTTGGCCATGCGCTCTTCGAAGCGCTCCACGTCAGCGGTCTTGTCGTCTTTGGCGATCCCCAACTCCCGCTGGATGACTTTCAGCTGCTCACGCAGGAAGAATTCGCGCTGGTGCTTTTGAACCTTCTCGTTTACTTCCTCGTTGATCTCGGATTGCAGGCGCGCCACCTCCTGCTCCTTGCGCATGAGCAGTAATACCCGCTCCATGCGCCGAAGCAGGGGCACGGTATCCAGCACATCCTGCAACTCGCGGCCCGGGGCGCTGGTCATGGAGGCACCGAAATCCGCCAGCGGCGAGCTGTCTTCTGGGCCAAAGCGGGACAGATACTGCTTCACCTCTTCGCCGTACAGCGGATTGGTGCGCAGCAGCTCCTTGATGGCGCTGATAATGGCCAGGGTGTAGGCCTTGAGTTCATCGGCCGGTTCTTCCGGCTCCTCCGGGTATTCCACCTCCACCAGGTAGGGCGGGCGACGGCGGAGCCACTGAACAATCCTGAACCGCTGCATGCCCTGGGCAATAAACTGAACCTTGCCACCTTCGCTCTGGGCATGGTGAACCTTCACCGCGCACCCAATGGTTTCCAGGTCGTCGCTGGCGGGAATGCCGGTGTCGGATTCCGGATCTTCCACAAAGCAGATACCCAGAACCTTGTGCTCGGTTTCACCCACCCGCTTCAGGGTCTCCTGCCAGGGATTCTGGTTGACCACCACCGGCTGCACCTGGGCCGGGAAGAACGGCCGGTTAGACACCGGCAGTACATACATACGCCGCGGCCTGGCCTGCTGCGGCAGGATCAGGCTTTTGCTGTTCTCGTCTTTGCCGATGTACTCGGTAACGTCGTCTTCAAATTCTTCCAGGGAGTCTTTGCGGTTCTCGTCATTCATACCGTGTTGCTCTCAGGGCTGAGTGGTTAAAGACCTATGTGACGACGAAAGCCAGGTTTTCAAGCTGGCTTGATTTTTCTGCTGCCGGCTCCATATCTTTAGGCAATTTTATTCATTCTGGTTCAGGTTCCCGACTTATGAGCAACTCGCCGTATATATTCGACGCCACCGCCGACAACTTTCAGCAGAAAGTGATGGAAGCCTCCGCCACCACCCCGATTTTGGTGGACGTATGGGCCGAGTGGTGCGCGCCCTGCAAACAGCTGATGCCGATTCTGCAGAAGCTGGCGGAGGAGTATCAGGGCAACTTCCAGCTGGCCAAGGTGAATGCGGACGAGCAGCAGGAGCTGACCGCATCCCTGGGCGTGCGCAGCCTGCCCACCATCATTCTGGTGAAGAATGGCCAGGCGGTAGATGGCTTCAACGGTGCCCTGCCGGAAAGCGAAATCCGAAAGGTACTGGAAAAGCACATCGAAGCCCCGGCGGAAGACCCGTATGAAAAGGCCCACGCCTTGTGGGACGCTGGCGATGTAGACGGTGCCCTGGCGATCCTCACCGAAATGAACCAGAAAGACCCGGAAAACCTGGATGTGCTGATCGACCTGGCCCAGCTGAAAGCCGAGCAGGGCGATCTCGACACCGCCGAGCAGGTACTCAACAGCCTGCCGCCGGAAGAGAAACTGCAGCACAAGGCCAAGCAGCTGGCGGCCAGGGTGAAGTTCCTCAAGCAATCTGGCGAACTGCCGCCGCAGGCCGAGCTGGAAGCTAAACTGGAAGCCAATCCGAAAGACCCCGAGGCTCTGCACCAGTTATCCCTGCACATGGTGTTACAGGACAAGAACGCCGAAGCCATGGATCTGCTGATTCGCCTGATGCAGGCAGACGGTGCTTATAAAGACGGCATCGCTAAAACTACGCTGGTGGAGCTGTTCGAGAAGCTGGGGAATAACAATCCGGATGTGCGGGCTTACCGCAGGAAGTTGTATACCTTGATGCACTGACCCGGTCTGCCGGAACCGAGCCGGGTGGTTGCATCACCGTCTGGCTCTGATAATGACCTGAAGATGCTCAAACTCCCGCCCCAGCCCGACGACTGTGAACTCTGCCAACGCCCCGTTGCCGGGCTCACCCGTCATCATTTGATTCCCAGGCACCTGCACAGAAAGAAACGCTTCCAGAAGCTGTTCAGCAAGGAAGACATGGTCACCCGCACGCTCTGGGTTTGCCGACCCTGCCATAACGCGATTCATAAGGCTTGCTCGGAGTGTGAGCTTGGGTTGTATTACAACAGTTGGGATAAGTTGATGGAGCTGGAGGAATTGATGGTATTCGTGGAGTGGATTCGGGACAAGCCGGAGGGGTTTGTGCCGAAGGCTCACTGATCATCATGATCTATTTGTATTGCACAAAAAACCGGGCGATTTGCCCGGCTCTCTGGATTAGCTGAGTATCACCTGATTCAGGCATTACCCTGCTTCATCGCCTCAAACTCATCCTCAAAGAAGAACTTCTCCTCCCCAAAGGCGGGCTCCAGCTCATGCAGCCAGGTGGCCGTTTCGCTGTACTTGGCAAAGAACGGGCGCTGCACCCAGTCCGGGTTGCGGCCTTGCAGGAAGCGCAGCACGAACACCTTTTCGCCTTTGACCTCGGTGATGCCCTGGATCTCTACCTTGCCGGGGCCGGCGCTCATGCTGGGGCCGCGGGCGGTGCGGGCCAGGCCGCTGACCTGCTTCATGGCTTCGCGGTAGATGTTGTAGGCCTCGGCCAGGGGCACCTCGAAGTAGTTCTTGGCACCGGTGTCCCGCTCTACAAACATGTAGTAGGGGATAATGCCCAGCTTCACTTCTTTCTTCCACAGCTTGGCCCAGGCTTCGGCATCGTCGTTGACGTGCTTGATCAGCGGGCCCTGGGCGCGGATTTCGGCACCGGTGGCGCGGATGCGGCGGATGGCCTCTTCTGCAATCTCGGTGGTGATTTCCTGCCAGTGGTTGTAGTGGGCCATGATGGCCACGTGCTTGCCGGCATCGACCAGCTTGGCGAACAGCTCGATCAGTTCATCCGCGTCCTTGTCGGTCACGAAACGGTACGGCCAGAAGGTGAGGGCCTTGGTACCGATACGGATGGTCTGGATGTGGTCGAACTCCGGCTGCAACAGTGGCTCCAGGTACTGCACCAGGTTCTTGGTCTTCATCACCATGGGGTCGCCACCGGTCACCAGCAGGTCGGTCACTTCGGTGTGCTCCTGCAGGTAGCCGTGCAGCTTCTCTGCATCGGTGCTGGCCATTTTCAGGTCTTTGTCACCGACAAACTGCGCCCAGCGGAAGCAGAAGGTGCAGTAGCTGTGGCAGGTCTGGCCCTGGGACGGGAAAAACAGCACGGTCTCGCGGTATTTGTGCTGTACGCCGTCCAGTACTTCGCCATCCAGCTCCGGCATGTTCATTTCCATCTGGCCGGCCGGGTGCGGGTTCAGCTCGTCGCGGATTTCCTTGGCGGCGGCCTGGATGTCCTTTTTCTCTGCGCCTTCGCGGTGCAGCTTGGCCATGCGCTCGTAATGTTCGTCTTTCAGCATGCCTTTTTGAGGGAAGACAAGCTGGTAGATGGGGTCGTTTGGTACCTTGTCCCAGTTGATCAGTTCGTTGATCACGTATTCGTTAACCCGGAATGGCAGCACGCTGGCTACCACTTTCATCTCGAACAGGGTGTCTTCAGGGAGATTCTGGATCGCCTCAATTTTATCGAGCTGGCGGTCGGTAAAAACCTTGAACCGGCGTTCCTCGAATTCCTGAACCGGGATGCGGTTCGGAAAGGTGACGATGGAGTTCATAGATCGCCCTCTGTTGTGTGTCGGAAAATCAAAAGGAGGGGTGTTTTCCTCCTTCACTGGTCAAAAATCGGGCAGGCAAGTATACATAAATCGCAATTCATTTTCAGGTCTAATTAATAGTAGAGATTCCTGACGCTGCTCAGTGCCTTTAAAAGTGTCAAATTGCATGGATTGGTGGCGTTTTTCGGCTATTTTCGCCAAAAATTCTTTAAGGTCAGTGTTTAGTCAGGCGATGGAATTATCGTTGGAAGTACGTGTGAGACATTGGTCTGAGAGCGTCTTGTTCCTGCCATCGGAAGTGGTCATTATTACGTAACTAATGCTAATTAAAGTACTTTCAAACGCCTGTTTGTTTGTTTTCGGGCGCCGTTTTGTAGTAAAAGTACGAAAGTTTTATTCCTGAATGCTCTTCTGTCGTTCAGCAGGAAAAATGCCAGAGCTGTTCTATGCTTGTGAGAGCTTAAATTGTTCCCGAGGGGGAGGGTTTGATGTACCGCGATGATGATCCCATTGAAACCAGCGAATGGCTTGACGCACTAGAGTCGTTAATCGAAAACGAAGGCGTCGACCGTGCCAAATATATTCTGGAGCGCTTGTCTGAGCGCGCCAGCCGGGACGGCACTGAGCTGCCGTATTCCATTACCACGCCGTTCCGCAACAGCATTCCCGTTACCCAGGAATCCCGGATGCCGGGTGACCTGTTCATGGAGCGCCGTATCCGTTCCCTGATTCGCTGGAACGCCATGGCCATGGTGGTGCGGGCCAACAAGCGCCCGGGTGACCTGGGTGGCCATATCTCCACCTTCTCTTCTGCAGCCACCCTTTATGATGTGGGCTTCAACTACTTCTTCCACGGTGGTGGCGACGAACGCGCGTCAGACCTGGTGTATTTCCAGGGTCACGCATCGCCCGGTATCTATGCCCGTTCCTTCCTGGAAGGCCGCTTCAGCGAAGCGCAGTTGGACAAGTATCGTGAAGAGGTAGACGGCGATGGCCTGTCTTCCTACCCGCACCCCTGGCTGATGCCGGATTACTGGCAGTTCCCGACCGTATCCATGGGTCTGGGGCCTATCCAGTCTATCTACCAGGCCCACGTCATGAAGTACCTGCACAGCCGTGAGCTGATCGACATGGACGGCCGCAAGGTGTGGGCATTTGTGGGCGATGGTGAGTGCGATGAGCCGGAAACCCTGGGCTCCATCTCCAAGGCCGGCCGCGAGAAGCTGGATAACCTGATCTGGGTGGTTAACTGTAACCTGCAGCGCCTGGACGGCCCGGTTCGTGGTAACGGCAAGATTGTCCAGGAGCTGGAAGGCGTGTTCCGTGGTGCCGGCTGGAATGTGATCAAGGTGGTCTGGGGCCGCATGTGGGATCCGCTGTTCGAGAAAGACGAAGACGGCGTGATGCAACGGGCCATGGACGAGATCTGTGATGGCGAGCTGCAGAACCTGACCTTCAAGGGCCCGGCTTACACCCGCAAGGAGTTCTTCGGCAAGCACCCGGAGCTGGCCAAGCTGGCGGAGGATATGTCGGATGAAGATATCCAGAAGCTGAACCGCGGCGGCCACGACCCGTACAAGGTATATGCGGCCTACCACAAGGCGGTGAACCACGCGAACGGCAAGCCCACCGTGATTCTGGCTCACACCATCAAGGGTTATGGTTTCGGTGCAGCGGGCGAAGCCCAGAACACCGCGCACTCCCTGAAGAAGCTGGACATCGATACCCTGAAATCCTTCCGGGATCGCTTCGGTGTGCCCCTGAAAGACGAAGAGCTGGAAGACGTCCCATACTACCGCCCGGCGCCGGACAGCCCGGAGCTGGTGTACATGAAGAAGCGCCGGCAGGAGCTGGGTGGCTTCTATCCCAAGCGCAACAAGGATTGCCAGCCACTGCAGATTCCGGAACTGGATATCTTCAAGCAGGTGCTGGAAGGCTCCGGTGGCCGTGAAATCTCCACCACCATGGCGTTCGTGCGCATCCTGACCGCGCTGGTCAAAGACAAGCGCATTGGCAAGCGCGTAGTACCCATCGTGCCGGATGAAGCCCGTACCTTCGGTATGGAAGGCATGTTCCGCCAGCTGGGTATCTACACCGCGGAAGGGCAGAAGTATGTGCCCCAGGACCGCGACCAGATCATGTATTACCGGGAAGACAAGAAGGGCCAGATCCTTCAGGAAGGCATCAACGAAGACGGTGCCATGTCTACCTGGATGGCCGCGGCTACGTCCTATAGCACCAACAGCTTCCCGCTGATTCCGTTCTACGTGTTCTATTCCATGTTCGGCTTCCAGCGCGTGGGTGACCTGGCCTGGGCTTCCGGCGACATGCAGGCCCGAGGCTTCCTGATCGGCGGTACCGCCGGCCGTACCACCCTGAACGGCGAAGGCCTGCAGCACCAGGACGGTCACAGCCACGTACTGGCCAACACCATTCCGAACTGTAAGGCCTACGACCCGGCCTACGGTTATGAAATGGCCGTGGTGATCCGTCACGGTATGAAGGAGATGTTCGAAGACAACCAGAACGTCTTCTACTACCTGACCATCGAGAACGAGAACTACGAACAGCCCGCCATGCCGAAAGACTGTGAAGACGGCATCATCAAGGGCATGTACAAGTTCGAGTCTGTAGAAACCAAGGGCCGCAAGAAGAGCCCACGGGTTCAGCTGCTGGGCGCCGGCTCGATCATGAATGAAGTGCGCGCCGCCGCACAGATGCTGAAAGACGACTGGGGTGTGGCTTCCGATGTGTGGAGCGTGACCAGCTACAACGAACTGGCCCGTGATGGCCAGCACGTGGAGCGCTGGAACCACCTGCACCCGGACGACAAGCCCCGCAAGGCCTACGTGACCCAGTGCATGGAAGATGCGCAGGGCCCGGTAGTGTCGTCTACCGACTACATCAAGCTGCACTCCGAGCAGCTGCGGGCATTCATCCCGAAAACCTACATGACCCTGGGCACCGACGGTTTCGGCCGCAGTGACACCCGCGAGAAGCTGCGCAGCTTCTTCGAAGTGGATCGTTACTACGTGGCGGTAACCGCGCTGGCAGCCCTGGCCAAAGACGGTGAAATCAAGCAGGAGCAGGTTCTCGAAGCTATGCGCAAGTACGGAATCGATCGCAACAAACCGAACCCGGTGCTGAGCTAAGGAGACCGCTATGAGTGAACAGGAAATCAAGGTTCCCGATCTTGGCGGTGCAGATGAAGTCGAGATCATCGAAATCATCGTCAGCGAAGGGGACTCGGTTGCAGAAGAAGATCCGATTCTGACCGTTGAATCTGATAAAGCCTCGGTAGAACTGCCGGCCCCGGCGGCCGGCAAGATCACCAAAATCACCGTGAAGGTGGGTGATAAGGTGAAGGAAGGTGATGTTATCGGCATGTTGTCGGCCAGCGGAGACGCTGGTGGCTCTGACGATGCGGAAGAGGACAAGCCTGAAGAAAAGGCCGAGGAGAAATCCGAGGCCAGGTCTGAAGACAGCAAGCCTGCGCCCAAGAAGAAAAAGTCTGGCGGCTCCCGCACCGAAGTGGTGAAGGTGCCTTCGCTGGATGGCTTCGACGACGTGCCGGTGATCGAAATCAACGTGGCCGAAGGCGACACCATTGGCGAGGATGATCCGCTGGTGACCGTGGAGTCCGACAAGGCCACCATGGAAATTCCGTCACCCTACGCGGGCAAGATCGGCAAGATTCTGGTGAAGGAAGGCGACAAGCTCTCCGAAGGTTCAGACCTGCTGGAAATGACCATTGAAGACGATGGTGAGGATGAGGGCGAAGCGGAAGATTCCGGTGACAGTGCCAAGGCCGAAGGCCAGGCCAGCAAGCCGGAGAAGAAAGATAGCAAGCCCGAAGCGGCCCCGCAGCCGCAAGGTTCTACCTACGAGCCGCCTGCACCGGGCACCAAGGTTCATGCCGGCCCGGCGGTGCGCAAACTGGCCCGGGAACTGGGTGCAGACCTGACCCGTGTGAAGGGCTCCGGCCCGAAAGGCCGCATCATCAAAGATGATGTGCACGCCTACGTGAAGAGTCAGTTACAGCAGGCCCAGCAGGGCGGCGGCGTGGCGGTTGGCTCGGGCATTCCGGGCGTGAAACTGCCGGACTTCAGCCAGTTTGGTGAGATCGAGCGTGAAGGCATGTCCCGCATGATGGCGGCCACGGCCACCAACATGCAGCGCAGCTGGCTGAACGTGCCCCACGTAACCCAGTTCGACGATGCCGACATCACCGAAATGGAAGCCTTCCGCAAAGGCCAGAAAGCAGCCGGCGAAAAGCGTGGCGTGAAAATGACCCCGCTGCCGTTCCTGCTCAAGGCCTGCGCGGCGGCACTGGCGGAACTGCCTCAGTTCAATGTGTCCCTCGACATGGAGCGCAAAGAGGTGGTTCGCAAGAAGTACATCCACATCGGTATTGCGGTGGATACGCCTCATGGCCTGATGGTTCCGGTGATCCGGGATGTCGACCAGAAAGGCCTGTGGGAGCTGGCGGCAGAAAGCGCCGAGCTGGCCCAGAAGGCGAGGGACAAGCAGCTGAAGCCGGCAGAAATGCAGGGCGCCTGCTTTACCATCACCAGCCTGGGCGGCATTGGCGGTACCGCGTTCACGCCGATTGTGAACACGCCGGAAGTGGCGATCCTGGGTGTCTCCAAGGCTTCTATGAAGCCGGTGTGGGACGGCAAAGAGTTCCAGCCGCGGCTGATGCTGCCACTGTCGTTGTCTTACGACCACCGTGCAGTTAACGGGGCAGATGCCGCCCGGTTTACCAACCTGCTGACGCAGCTGCTGGGGGATATTCGTACGCTGCTGCTGTAGTCCTGAATTGGGAGCCGCCTTGTAGTTTCTTAGCTGCAGGGCGGCTTTCTTGCCTTTGCGTTGAGCCTGGCCAAATCTCTACCAATTTGCTGCATCAGGCTCTTACTTTGGAGAACGTGAAGGGTTTCCTGCTCTCGCTCCCAGTCCTCAGCACTCATCACCACGAAAGCTTCTCCGGCTCGGCGTGTAACCTTGACCGGTTCATGCTGACTAATTACCTGTTCAACAACACTTTTAAGATTATCTCTAAACTTGTTTACACTGATTGTGTCCATGAAGCACCTCTATGTGTGGATATTTCGTGCAACTATGCATCATCAGCCCTAACGCAGTCATCAGGCTCGTTCTGGCTTTCGGCCTCCGACGGATGCCCCTGTCGGGTCGCCGTTTATGGCTGGCCAGCGACATGCTCGGCGGCAATGGCATCAGTGACGAATTCGGTGTTGCCCGGCATTCAGGCTTTCTTTTGATAAAATCAGTCTCTTCGGCCAATGCCCGGTTCGCCGGGCAGATCCACTATCAGCCTCATGGATCCCGCAAACCACCTCGAGGCCCTTATGACTCCCGCAGAACTGCTCTCTCAGCCGCTCAAGCTCCCTAATGGCTCTGTCATCCCCAACCGCTTTGCCAAGTCCGCCATGAGCGAGACCCTGAGCACCATTGACAACCACCCCACCAAAGCACTGGCAACCCTGTATCGTGCGTGGGCAGAGGGCGGCACCGGGCTGTCGATCACGGGTAATGTAATGATCGACCGCCGGCACATAGGGGAGCCACAGAACGTGGTTATTGAGGATGAAAGCGATCTCGGGCTTCTGACCGCCTGGGCCAAGGCCGGGCAAAAGGGAGGCAAACAGATCTGGATGCAACTGAACCATCCCGGCAAGCAAAGCCCCAAAATGCTGAACAAGGACCCGGTCTCGCCCAGCGCGATACCATTCAAAAAAGAGCTCCGCAGCATGTTTGCCACACCCCGCGCCCTGACCGGCCCGGAAATTGAAGACATCATCCAGCGCTTTGCCCGCAGTGCTGCCATTGCCCAGAAAGCCGGATTCGACGGCGTGCAAATCCACGGCGCCCACGGCTACCTGGTGAGTCAGTTCCTGTCGCCCCATCACAACCAGCGCACAGACGAGTGGGGTGGCTCTGCCGAGAAACGCCGCAGCTTTGTGCTGGCGGTGTACCGGGCTATCCGGAAAGCTTGCGGTGAAGCGTTCAATATTGGCATCAAACTGAACTCCGCAGACTTCCAGCGCGGCGGTTTTACCGAGGACGAATCGCTGGCGGTGATCAAGGCACTCGTCGCAGAGGGGATTGACCTGGTAGAAATCTCCGGCGGTAACTACGAGAACCCAGCCATGGCCAGGGGTGCGGAAGACGGCGAGGTAAAAGCCAGCACCCTGGCGCGGGAGGCTTACTTCCTGGAGTTCGCCGAGAAAGTGCGCAAGCTCACCGACGTACCCTTGATGGTGACCGGCGGCTTCCGCACCGAGACCGGAATGGCCGACGCGTTGGCTTCCGGCGCCACGGACCTGGTGGGCCTGGCGAGGCCGTTGGTGGTGGAGCCGGATTTGCCGAACCGGATTATGAAAGGCGATCAGGTGACCAGCGCGGTTAGGCCCATCAAAACAGGGATTCGACTGATTGATGACATGGCCCTGATGGAAGTGAGCTGGTACACCCGGCAGATCGGCCGGATTGCCAGGGGCAAAGCACCGAAACAGCATGACCGGGGGATTCTGTCGTTGATGGAGGTTCTCGGCGTGATGACAACCCGAAGCGTCCGTAGCAGGCTCCGGGCGGGTGAGTAAGCAGTTTGCAGGGTGGGGCCTTTGGCCCCGCCCTGCATCGTCCCCTGGTTAGTTCGCGAAGTACATCCAGTCAAAGTAATCGTGTAGATCCTGCATGGCATAAGCTTCTGCGGCTTGGGTAAGTTCAAACAACAGGCTTTGGTCTTTGGCAAGTTTCATGGCATTACCTCACAGAGTTGCAGCGGTTGATGCGGTGAGTGGTTTTCACCGGCTTGCAATTTGGTATTTGCATGAGCTGTGCCAGATTGTTTTCTGGCTTGTAAAGTATTGAATACCCGAGGGAAAGGCCAGAGCCCGGCAGGTGTGGGGTTTGGATATGGAGCCAGAATGGTGCGTGTGCACCAGCCAGAAACGAAAAACCCCGGCCGGGGCCGGGGTGATTCTGAGTTAACTTCTGACAGGAAGGATCAGAAGTTGTACTGCGCGGCGAACAGGATACGGTTGGCGTCTTTGCTGTCGCCATCCACATTTTCTGTGTCCCAGTAGCCGTATTCAACGCCCATCATGGTGTTCTTCACCGGAGTCCACTGGTAGTTCAGGAACACGTTCTGGTTGGTCTCTTGGGCATTGGCCACGCCAGCGATAAGTCCGAATTTCGTCGTTTGGGCCGGCCGTTCAGTGCGAAGGTTTTGTGCACGGTGCGCCTGTCCCGGGCGCTGTATCCTGAGCACAGCCGGCACAATATGGACGCCCTTATTACCCGTCACAATTTACCTGAGGTGGAGCGGCATCGGGCCATGGGTGATGTAGCCGCGATGCTCGCGTTCTTCGAGCATGCCCGGGCAGAGCACGGTTCGGATGCCATCAACAACGCTATTCGGAAGCTCTGGCAGCGCCAGAGCACGCCCTCAAACGTCCCTGCCGAATTATTCGCCGGCCTGCCCCATGGCCCGGGGGTTTACCGGTTTTACGGTGACAACGATGTGCTGTTGTACGTTGGCAAAAGCACCAACATAGCGCAGCGGGTGGCATCCCATTTCTCGGGAGACCATCAGTCCAGCCGCGGGCTACGGCTGTCTGAAAGCCTGCGCAGGGTGGAGTTCACAGAAACCGCCGGTGAGTTGGGTGCGTTGCTGCTGCAACTGGATACACCTGCAAACCCTGCGCAGTGAAGAGGAACTGGAAGACTTTCAGCCTGGAAACGAACCGGTCACCTTCGACCTGGATTCCTACAAACTGCTGGCCAAGGCAGTTCTGGGGAAAGACAAAAACCATCACCGCATCATCGAGTTGCCCGCTGTGGCACAACCGGCTGTTCTTATGCCCTGAGTGGCGTATTATGGGCAGATTCACCCTGTCACTTAGCAATGAGTCACTGAGAGAAACCGATGAACAGAGAACCCGTGTCCCGCGAACTTTTCGATGAAGTTATGGTGCCCAACTACGCCCCCGGAAACATCATTCCGGTGCGAGGCGAGGGCTCCCGCGTTTGGGATCAGGACGGGCGAGAATACGTCGATCTCCAGGGCGGCATTGCGGTCACCAGCCTTGGCCATGCCCACCCGGGACTGGTTGGTGCATTGCAGGAACAGGCCGAGAAAATCTGGCACCTGTCCAACGTGATGACTAACGAACCGGCTCTGCGCCTGGCCAAAACCCTGTGCGACCACACCTTCGCTGAGCGGGTGTTCTTCGCCAACTCCGGTGCCGAAGCCAACGAAACCGCCTTCAAACTGGCCCGTCGCTACTCATGGGAACATTACGGCCCGGAGAAGCACGAAATCATCTCCTTCAAAAACGCCTTCCACGGCCGCACCCTGTTCACCGTCAGTGTGGGTGGTCAGCATAAATACCTGGAAGGCTTCGAACCGGCCCCGGGCGGCATCCATCACGCAGATTTCAACGACCTGGATTCGGTAAAAGCACTGATCTCCAAGGAGAAAACCTGTGCCGTGGTGGTTGAGCCCATCCAGGGCGAAAGCGGCGTACTGCCGGCCGATCCCGAATTCCTCAAGGGCCTGCGCCAGCTGTGCGACGAAAACAACGCTCTGCTGGTGTTCGACGAAGTGCAAACCGGTGTCGGCCGCACCGGCTACCTGTACGCCTACGAAATGTACGGCGTAACCCCCGACATCCTGTCCAGCGCCAAAGGCCTGGGCGGCGGTTTCCCGGTCGCCGCCATGCTGACCACAGCCAAAGTCGCCGCAAGCCTCGGCGTCGGCACCCACGGCAGCACCTACGGCGGCAACGCCCTGGCCTGCGCCGTGGCCCAGAAGGTGATCGACACCGTTAGCCAGCCGGAAATCCTCAAAGGCGTCAACGCCCGATCCGACAAGCTCCGCAAAGGCATGATGAACATCGGCGAGCGTTACGGCGTGTTCTCCGAAGTGCGCGGCGCTGGTTTACTGCTAGGCTGTGTACTGACCGAACAGTGGCAGGGCAAGGCCAAGGACTTCCTGAACGCCGGGCTGGAAGAAGGCGTGATGGTGCTGATGGCCGGCGCCAACGTGATTCGTCTTGCGCCGTCCCTGATCATCCCGGAAGTCGATATTGAAGAAGCGCTGGAGCGTTTCGAGGCAGCGGTTAAAAAACTGACGGCATAATTCCGAAGCTGCACGGTTGATGACACAGTAGGTGATGGGCCGGGAACGCCCTTCCGGAAATTTCGCAGGCCATGGATGGCCGGAGAGAAGCGCACAGGGAAGTGCTTGTAGCGGTTTCCGGAAGGGCGTTCCCGGTTCAGCACCGGTCGGCTAACGACGTTGTATGTCTTACCGGAAGAGGGAGCAAGCCCATGTGGCGAGTCCGTCCAGCAAAACTGGATGACCTGCAACAAATACTGGACATAGCCGGAACCCAGGGCGCCAGGCTATCTTCTACGCTACCCAAAACCGAACAACGCCTGGCCGAACGCATCAGCCACGCCCAGGCGTCTCTCGCCGCCCAGGCTCCCAAAACCCCACGGCGCATCCTGCTGGTGCTGGAAAACACCGAAACCGGCCAGATAGCAGGTACCGCCGGCATAGACAGCCGGGCCGGCAACGGCGAACCCTTCTACAACTACCGCCGCGACCACCTGATCCACGCCTCCCACGAACTGGGCACCTCCCGGCGAGTCGAGGTGCTTTACCCCAGCCACGGACTAACCGACCACACCTTGCTGTGCGCCTTCAGCCTGCGCCCCGAACTGCGCGAGACGACCGCTTTCGAGCTGCTCTCCCGGGCCCGGATGCTGTTCATTGCCAGCCACCGGGACTGGTTCAGCTCGCGCATGGTGGTGGAAATTCAGGGCGTTCAGAACGAAGACGGCAGCGTACCCTTCTGGGACAGCCTGGGCCGGCACTTCTTCAACATGGACTTTGAAACCGCAGACCAGTACTCCGGCCAGCTCAGCAAAACCTTCATCGCCGAGCTGATGCCGCCTAACCCCATCTACGTCACCTTGCTGAGCGACTCCGCCCAGGCCGCCATCGGCCAGCCCCACCGTCAGACCCGGGCAAATTACGAGTTGCTTCAGCAGGAAGGCTTTCTGCCCGGTAATTACCTGGATATCTTCGATGGCGGGCCGGTTCTGGAGGCCCGCACGGATGGCCTGCGAACCCTGATCACCAGCCACCCGAAAACCCTGCATGGCAGCCACGACGAGCATGGTGAAACCTGCCTGATTGCGGCCGGTGAAGGTGAGCATTTCCGGTGCCTGCTTACCCCGATGGCAGAAGCCCTCACCGACGATGTGAAAGTGCCGGTTAGTACCTGGAAGGGGCTGGAAAAGAGTGCCGGCGACCGGGTAAGGATCTCTCCGCTATGACCACGAAAAAGGGGAGGGCACCAACATGCTTTTGATCCGGCCACTGCAGGAAAACGACCTGGATGCCCTGTATGCCATGGCGCAGAATGCCGGCAAAGGCCTGACCACACTACCGGCAGACACGGAGCTGCTGCAACGCAAGATCGACCGTGCCCGGGACTCCTTCAGTCAGCGTTGTGCCCCGGAGGCGGGCCTTTACCTGTTTGCGCTGGAAGACACCGAAACCGGGCAGGCGGTGGGCATCAGCGGCATCGAAGCCCGGGTGGGGCTCGAGGAAGTATTCTACAACTATCGCCTAAGCCTGACAGTAAACGCCTCCCGCGAGCTGGGTGTGCACGTGCGGACGCCCACCCTGCACCTGTCCAACGACATGACCGACACCACCGAAATCTGCTCGTTGCTGCTGGCAGACAATTACAAGGGCGACGGCAACGGGTTGTTACTGTCCCGGTGCCGGTTCATGTTCCTGGACGAATTTCGCAAGCATTTCTCCGACAAGGTGTTCGCAGAAATGCGGGGCGTGTCGGACGCCAATGGCCAGAGCCCCCTGTGGGATGCCCTTGGCAGCAAGTTCTTCGACATGGAGTTCAGCCAGGCGGACCGGCTTTCCGGCCTGGGCAATAAGTCCTTCATTGCTGAACTGATGCCGAAATACCCCATTTACTTGCCCATGCTGCCCGACAGCGCCCGGGCGGCGATTGGCCGGGTGCACGACAACACCCTGCCGGCCCTGAAGATGCTGGAAGCCGAGGGCTTCAACTTTAACGGCATGGTCGATATCTTCGACGGCGGCCCGGTGGTGGAAGCCTTCATTCACAACATCCGCAGTATCCGCGAATCCGTCAACCGGCACGCCATGGTGGTGAGTAAACCGGTCGATCTCGATGTGCCGCCGGAGCAGCGGGTGATGATCTCCAACCGCTCGTTCCGGGATTTCCGGGTAACCACCATCCCCGTGGACTGCATCGAGCCGGATACCATCCGGTTGCCCCGGGAGGTGGCAGATGCGCTTCGGGTAGAGTCCGGAGACCCGGTTCGGCTGGCGCCCCTGAAAGATCAATTACGAATTCCGCACCGAAGGTGAGAGAGATGGCAACACACGCAGTTGAAGCGAACTTCGACGGCCTGGTCGGCCCGACCCATAATTACGCCGGGTTGTCCTGGGGTAACGTGGCGTCGAAGTCTAACGTGAACGCCGTGTCCAACCCCAAAGAGGCAGCCTTGCAGGGCCTCGCCAAGATGAAAAAGCTGGCAGACAGGGGCTATGTTCAGGCGGTTCTGCCACCCCACGAGCGGCCTCACATTCCCACCCTGCGGGCCCTGGGCTTTGCCGGCAGCGACCGGCAGGTTCTGGAACAGGCTGCCCAGGCGGATCCGGCCATCCTGGCGGCTGTCTCGTCGGCCTCGGCCATGTGGACTGCCAATGCAGCCACGGTATCGCCAAGCGCCGATACCGCAGACCACCGCGTGCACTTCACCCCGGCCAACCTGAGTGCCAAATTCCATCGCTCCATCGAACATAGGGTGACGGGCCGGGCCCTGAAAGCCATCTTCACCGATGAAAGCTATTTCGCCCACCATCCGGCCCTGCCATCCGTCAGTCACTTTGGTGACGAAGGTGCCGCCAACCATACCCGTTTGTGTGCTGGTTATGGCGACCCCGGAGTTGAGTTGTTTGTGTATGGCCAGGCGGCGTTCAATGAAAGCGCGCCGGCACCGGTGAAGTACCCGGCCCGGCAGACGCTGGAGGCCTCCCGGGCGATTGCAAGGTTGCACGGGCTGGACGACCGCCATGCGGTATTCGCCCAGCAGAACCCGGCGGCCATTGATGCCGGGGTGTTCCACAACGATGTGATTGCGGTGGGTAATGGTAGCTGTCTGTTCTACCACGAGCTGGCGTTTCTGGATGAAGGCGGAGTGCTGTCGGATATCCGGGCGCGTTTGGCCGGAACCGAACTGCAACCGGTGCGGGTCTCAGCGGCAGAGGTACCGATTGAAGATGCCGTAGCTTCTTACCTGTTCAACAGCCAGTTGCTGAATACCCCGGATGGCATGTTGCTGGCGGTGCCGGGCGAGTGCCGGGAGGTCGCGTCGGTCAGCCGTTACCTGGACAGCCTGCTGCAACAGAATGGCCCCATTACCGCAGTGGAAGTGTTCGATGTAAAGCAGTCCATGCGTAACGGCGGCGGCCCGGCCTGCTTGCGGCTGCGAGTGGTGCTGAGCGATGAAGAGCGGCGTGCCATCAATCAGGGTGTGGTTCTGACCGATGCCCTGTACGACCGCCTGACCGCGTGGGTAAATGCCCACTACCGGGATGAGCTGAGCCAGCAGGACCTGGCAGACCCCATGCTGCTGGACGAAGTGCGCAAGGCCCTGGATGAACTGACCGGTATACTGGGGCTGGGCTCGATCTACGATTTCCAGCTGTGACAGGCTTCAGCTGGCAATAGAGCGGGTGAGCATGTCCATGGTGTGATGAATCAGGTTGTCGGCGGGAAAGTCCGGGTTTTCCCCCGCTTCTGCCTGACACAGCATGATCACCCCGTGCAGGGCACCGCGCAGATACAGCGCGGTCTGGGCCGGCGAGGCAATGCGCTCCCGGCTCATGGTGCCGTCTTCCAGGCCCTTGTGGATGGCCGCTTCCATCAGCTGCATCAGTTCGTTCTTCGAGCACAGCATGTCCAGGGCCTGGTCTTCCTCCGCCTCTGCCATGGCGGTTGAGGCCTTGGTCAGGGCTGAAAAGTAATCCGGCGCTTCCCGGTAAAAACGGTAATAGGCATCCCCCATGGCCCGGATCTGGGCCAGCCCGGTATCTGCCGTACTCAGGGCGTTCTCGAATCTTTCCACCAGGCTTTGCCCGGCCCTCAGCATGATGCCCCGCTGAATGGCGGCTTTGTCCTTGAAGTACACATATAGCAACGCGCGGCTCAGGCTGGCGGTGCGGGCGATGTCGTCCATGGAGGTGCGATCGTAGCCTTTCTCGGAAAACACCAGCTCGGCGGCGTCCAGAATGGCATCGTACCTTGCCTGTTTTTCCCGTTCCCTGCGTGTTTTCAACGGCTCGTTCATGGTGCTTCCGGTGTTGTGGTCATGGCCTGAATGATAACTGATAGAGGATAAAAGCCGATTATTGACAATTTGTCAAAGAGTGACATGATGTCGGGAAAACAACGGCGGCTTCTGACGGAAACAGGCGCCAACAAATCATCTATTCAGGGAACGGGGCTGACCAGTCATGTCTCTCTTCGCGCGTTCATTGCCAATAACTCTGGCCAGCATGCTGCTGGCTGTCGTGTCTTTATCCGGCTGCAACAGCAGTGCCTCCGAACAGGCTGCAGACCAGCCGGTATCGGTTCGGGTGGCCGAGGTAACCGGTGGCCAGGTGGTGGAAATTCCGCTGCGCTTCTCCGGTATTGTGCGGGCGGCCCAACGGGCCACCCTGACTTTTCAGGTGAGCGGTACGCTGAAAGAGCGACCGGTGGAACTGGGGCAGACAGTGAAAGCCAGAGATGTGCTGGCCAGTGTGTATAACCCGGCCCTGGAACCGGCAAGGGATTCTGCTGCGGCCCGGCTGGATGAACTGAAAACCCAGTACGACCAGGCCCAGCGGGAATGGGAGCGCTCCAGCCGCTTGCACCAGCGCGGTGTGGTCTCGGAACAGAACCTGGAACAGATCGCCGCCCGGCGGGATTCCCTGCGGGCCAGCATGGCCACGGCCCGGGCCTCCCTGGCGGAAGCCACCCGGTTACTGGAAGAAAGCGTATTGAAAGCCCCGTTTGCCGGCCAGGTAGAAGCCTTGCTGGTAGAGCGGGACGAATTTGTCGCCGCCGGGCAGCCAGTGGTACGCCTGTCTTCGCCGCTGGGCCGTGAAGTGGAAGTGCGGGTGCCCGCACATCTGTTGGGCCATGTGCGGCTCGGGCAGGAGCTGCCGGTCTGGCTGGTGCAGGACCGCAACCGGGAGCCGGCTACCGGCACGGTGGTGGAAATTGCCCAGGGCAGTTCCATCCGTGGCGAGCTGCATCCGGTATTGGTGAGCCTGCCGCCGAATTCGCTTTCTGCCGGTGAACCGGTGGAGGTCGGCATTGCCCCGGTTCAGGAATCTGCGGTCACCGTGCCCCTGCTGGCGGTGATGCGGGACAGCACGGGCACCAGCGTGTTCCGGGTTGAAAATTCCGTGGCCTACAAGGTGCCGGTGGAAGTAGACCGGGTGATCGGCGAGCGGGTGATGATCCATACCGGTGCCCTGAACCCCGGTGACCAGGTGGTCTATGCCGGTATGACCCGGCTGGTGGATGGCGACACCGTGGAGGTGCGCTGATGACCAGCCGCCTGCTGAATTACCAGCGTTTGCTGGGCATGGTGGTAACCATGCTCTGTGTGCTGGGCATTGCCGCCTACAGCACCATGCCACGCCAGGAGGACCCTACCTTTCCGTACCGGGCCGGCATGGTGACCGTGAGCTATCCGGGCGCCAGCGCCGAGGCGGTTGAGCGCCTGGTGCTGCGCCCGTTGACCGATGAACTGCGCCAGGTGGAAGAGCTGGACTGGAGCCAGGGCACAGCACGCACCGGCGTGGCGCTGGCCCGCCTGAAACTGCGTGATCACATCTACGACACCGACAGCGCCTGGGACCGGGTGCGCCAGGCCATGGAGCGGGCACGGCAGGATTTCCCGGACGATGTCGGCCTGATGACCCTGGACGACCGGCTGATTGATATTCCTGCGGTGGTGTTGGCGGTGGGTGGTTCGTCGTCCGTCACCGAACTTTCCGGTGTGGCGGAGAAACTGAAGCAGAACCTGCTGGATATTCCCGGTATCTCCCGTATCGACCTTGAGGGCGACGCCGACGAACAGATTACCCTGGCGCTGGACGACGCCGCGCTTTACCGCCTTGGCGTAGCGCCCAAACGCATCCTGGATACCCTGGCCCGGCGAAACCAGACCATCCCCGGGGGCTTTGTGGTGGTGGAAGGCAAGCGGTTGTCGGTTCTTCCCAATACCGAGTTTGCTGATATCGACGCCATTCGCGCTACGCCCATCGAGTTGCCGGATGGCTCCCAGGTACCCCTGGCGGCAGCCGCGGAAGTCTGGCGCGGCCCGGCGGAGCCCCGGCAGCCGGAAACCTGGTTTGATGGTGAGCGGGTCGTGCTGCTTTCGGTGATCATGGAAGAAGGTTCCACCGACGCCATCCGTTTCGGCGAGCGTATTCGCGAGCGGCTGGAACAGGTACGTGCTGACTTCGAGCCCTACGAAATCCGCGAGATGTTCTTCCAGCCCGACAAGGTATCCGACCGGCTGGACGACCTGGCCTGGAGCCTGGTGCTGTCGGTGCTGATTATCGTAGCAGTGGTGTTTACCGGCATGGGCATTCGCATGGGGCTGCTGGTGGCATCCATCCTGCCTATGGTGGCCCTGATCAGTGTGGGGCTGTACGACCTGGGCGGTGGTGTGCTGCACCAGATTGCCGTGATCGGCATGGTGATCTCGCTCGGTATCCTGATTGATAACGCCATTGTGATTGTGGAGAACATCCAGGGTCACCTGGACGAAGGCATGCGCCGGCTGGATGCCCTGCGCAAGGCCGTTGGCGAGCTGGCCGGGCCACTGGGTGCGTCTACCGGCACCACACTGGCGGCCTTCGCGCCCCTGCTGATGGCCAAGGGGGGTGCGGCTGATTTCACCCGTGGCGTGCCGGTGATGATCATGCTCACGCTGTCGGTCAGTTACCTGCTGGCCATTTCGGCCGTGCCGCTGCTGGCGGCCCGGTTCCTCAAGCCGCGAAAGAATATCCACAAAGACCGGTTGATGGGCCTGGCCCGTTCGCTGGGTGGCCTGGTGTATCGCTATCCGGGCCGTTTGATTGTCGCGGGCACTCTGTTGGTCGCCATCAGCGTGGGCATGACGCCGTTCATGGCCCAGCAGTTTTTCCCCAACGCAGACCGGCCCCGGGTGATTGTGGAAGTGTATCTGCCCGAAGGCACCGACCAGGCCCAAACCTCCGAGGCCGCTGCGGAGCTGGAACGGGCCATTCGCGCCCGCCCGGAAACCCTGGAAGTGCACCGGTTTGTCGGTTTTACCGGCCCGGCGTTTTACTACAACCTGCAGCGAGCGCCCCAGGCACCTAACCGGGCAAGGCTGGTGGTGCGTACGCCGGCGCTCGAAGACACCACAGACCTCGTAGACTGGATTCGCCATGAGCTGGCGCCCACCGTGCCGGAGCTGGATATTTCTGCCGGTATCCTGGGGCAGGGGCCGCCGCGTACCGCGCCGGTTGAAGTGCGAATTTATCACCCCGATGACGCTACCCGTGCCCGTGCCACCGAGCAGGTGTTCAGTGTGCTGCGTGGCGTAACCGGCACCGTCGACGTACGGCACGACCTGGACATCGGTGTGCCCAGTATTGCCATCAACGTAGACGACGCCACCGCCGCCCGTTACGGCCTGACCCGTGCAGACGTAGCCCAGAGCCTGTACGGCCAGAGCTATGGCGTGGTGGCCGAGCGTTACCGGCAGGAAGATGATCCTATCCCCATCATCCTGCGCTCCCGGGAAGGCACCGCGCTGTCGCTGTCACGCCTGTTGTCGGTGAACACCTACAACGATCAGGGGGATGCCATTCCGCTGTCGGCCGTGGCCACGGTTGAAACCACCTGGGAGCCGGCGGCCCGATACCTGAGAAACGGCGTGCGGGTGAATGCGGTAACGGCGAACCTGGAAGAAGGCTACAGCTTCAGCCAGGCCCTGGACGGCTTGTTCGCAGCACTGGACGAACAACCCCTGCCCGCCGGTACCCGGGTAGAGCTGGGCGGCGATGCCGAAGGCTCCAACAATGCCAACAGTGCCCTGCTGACCGCAGCGCCCATCGGCATCCTGTTGCTGCTGTTTTTCCTGCTACTGCAGTTCAACTCCTTCCGTCGGGTTGGCATCATCCTGCTGACGGTGCCGCTGGCCACCGTGGGAATCTTCCCGGGGCTGGTCTTGTCCGGCTCGCCGTTCGGTTTTCAGTCGTTGCTTGGGGTGATTGCATTGGTGGGTATCGTGGTCAACAACGCCATCGTATTGCTGGACGTAATGGACCGTGAGTTGGAAAAGGGCAGGGCCATCGCTGATGCCGTGCGTACCGCTGTTGAACGCCGAACCCGGCCCATTTTGCTGACCACGGCCACCACCGTGGCGGGGCTGCTGCCGCTGGCGTTCTCCAGCTCCACGCTGTGGCCACCCATGGCCTGGGCCATTATCAGTGGCTTGCTGGCTTCTACGGTACTGACCTTGCTGGTGATTCCGTCGGTGTGCACCAAGGTGATCAAACTGCCGGTGGCGGAACCGGAAAACGCCCCGGCCTGAGACAACAGGGCCGGGTCATCACCCGGCCCTGAACTCGTTCTTCGCCCGAATCATCAAACCCACGCGCTGCCCAACCGGCACATGGGGATTGGGAAACACCACCGCCTCCGGCGCCGTACCCACCCGGTAGCTTGTTCTGTCATCTTCCCAGATCACCGTGCCGGGCTGGTACTGGGTAAAATTCGCCACCTCATCCGGCACATGAAACCGGAACGACGGCCCCGTGTTCAACACCTCATGCACCACCTCGAACACCGTTAACCGGTCAAACGGCGGCCGGGCCTGTGGCGCCGGCGCTCCAGAAAACCGACGACGCAATGCCCGTTCAATGCCCCGAAACCGTCGCAAATCATTCCGTCCGAACGGTTCAACCTTGCCCAGCTCCACTGTAAAACTCTCGGCCTTCAAAAGGCTGGATGTAAACGACGAAAACACCGTGGATTCCTGGTGCTGAAGCAGCAACGTCTCCACCTCCGCCTCCAGCAAAAACTCACACTGAACCGCCGGCACCGACCGCCCCGGCACAAACGGATACAAGGCAAACCGCTCCCGCTTCGACGGCCGGATGGCCGTATGCAAATCATAGTGCCTCAACGCCAGCCCATGATGCGCCATCGCAAACTGCCGGCACATCTCCTCCAGAAACTGCGCCCGCCGCGCCTCCGGCAACCCCTTATACTTCGCCTGCCCGTGCGCCCCGTTAAACAGCCGGTTCATGTTCACATCCACAAACCGCTGCCCCGCCACCATCGCCGGCGGATTACCCAGAATCAGCAACAACGGACACCCCAGCTGCCACTCCCCGGCAAACAACTCCGACACCAACCCGTTCAACACCTCAATCGGCGCCGTCTCATTCCCATGAACCCCGGCCGACACAATCAGCGCTTCATTATTCACATTCTCCCGCCCGGCCGGCGGCGTCAGCCACAACACGCCGTTGGCCTTCCGTGAAACCTGTGTTCCGTCCGGCAGCTGTCGCTTGGTTTCGGGTAGGTCAGAGGAGGCAGAGGCCAGGGTGTGAGCCAGCCAGTCAGGGTGGAAGTCAAAGAGGTGGTTGGATGCGTTCATGGACTCCCCGTAAGAGGTTCGGGGCCGTCTGGCAGGATAGGTTCTCCGGGAATTTCGAAGGCCATGGATGGCCGGAGAGAAGCGCACAAGGATGTGCTCGTAGCGGTTCCCGGAGAACCTATCCTGCCAGATGGCCGTGCTCCCATAGAAGGGAGCTCAACTTAACCATTAACAGGCCGCTGATGCCGCAAAAGATGATTTTCCAGTTTGCGGAAAACAAACACCAGAATAAACGTCAAAGCCATGTAGCAAAGCGCCACAAAAATAAACGCCTCAAAAGGAGCATAAAACCGCGAATAAATATTACGCGCCGCCCCCGTAAGATCCACAATCGTCACCACACTGGCAATCGCACTCGCATGAAGCATAAAAATCACCTCATTCGAGTATGCCTGAACCGCCCGCCGCGCCGCACTCGGCAGAATAATCCGCCGCATCCGCAGGAACCAGTTCATACCGTAAGCCTTCGCCGCCTCAATCTCGCCATTGGGTGTGGAAATAATCGCCCCCCGAATAATCTCCGTGGTATAGGCGGCGGTATTCAGGGTAAACGCCAGCAGGGCAGGGTACAGCGGCTCCTTGAAAATCTCCCACCAGAAGGTGTCCTGGATACCCGGAATCTGGGCCACACCGTAGTAAATGATATACAGCTGGATCAGCAGCGGCGTGCCGCGGAACAGATAGGTGTACAGCCAGATAGGGCCAGACACGAACGGATTCTTCACGGTGCGTAGAATCGCCAGCGGCACCGCCACCACCAGACCGATCAACAGCGACAGGAACACCAGGTGCACCGTAGTGACCAGGCCATCCCAGTATTCCATGATGGTCATGGCATTAAAAATATCGTTCTGGTTCAGCCACTCGGCAATGAAATCAGGCATCACTTAATTCCCCCGAGCCACGCCGACATTGGCCCGCTTGTCGAGCCACTTGATGAACAACTCCGAACCCGCCGTCAGCGCCAGGTAAACCGCCGCCACCGGAATAAAGAAGTGGAACGGCATGCGCTCGGCCTTGGCAGCTTCTTCCGCCACCCGCACCATATCGGTCAGGCCGATGATCGACACCAGCGCAGTCGTTTTCAGCAGCACCTGCCAGTTATTGCCGATGCCGGGCAGGGCATGGCGCAGCATCTGCGGAATCATCACCCGGCGGAAGGTGTGCCAGGTGGAAAAGCCATAGGCCCTGGCGGCCTCGATCTGGCCCTTTTCAACGGCCAGGAACGCGCCCCGGAAAGTTTCCGTCATATAGGCGCCGAAAATCAGCCCGATGGTCACCACGCCAGAGATGAACGGATCGAACTGGAAAAAGAAGTCGATTTCACGGGTTTCCCACAGATAGTCCGACAGGGCATTCACCGCCACCTGGCCGCCGTAATAGAACAGCAGCATCATCACCAGGTCAGGCACGCCACGAATCAGCGTGGTGTAGGCGGTGGCGACACCGGTCAGCACCCGGCTGCCAGAAAGCTTCGCTGAGGCGCCAAGCAGGCCCAGGGTGAGGGAGAGTGCCAGTGAGAAGAAGGCCAGTTCAATGGTAACCACAGCGCCTTCAGCGAGGGCCGGGCCATAGCCTTTCAGATCAAGCATGGGAATGTCCGGAAAGCAGGGGAGCAGCCATCAGGCTGCTCCCGGGGTCAGGTTAAATCTTGATGTCGTAGTTGAAGTATTTCTGCATGATGGTGTCGTAGGTACCATCTTCTTTCAGCTTCTTCAGGGCCGCGTTCACGTCGTTAGCCAGCTTGGCATCACGCTTGCGCATGGCAACGCCCACACCTTCGCCCAGCTTAACCGGCTCGCCCACTTCCTTGTAGCCTTCGTTGTTCAGAACGGTCTGCTCACCCACCGGATAGTCTACGAAAACCACGTCCAGACGCTGGCCTTCCAGGTCCAGGACCATGTCTTCAGCGGTGGTGTAGCGCTTGATGTTCACCACGCCACCCATGTTCTCGGTTACGTAGGTGTCCATGGTGGTGCCGCGCTGCACGCCCACGGTCTTGTCTTTCATGGCGCCCATATCGGTGACGTCAGTGTTGAAAGACTCAGGGCCGAACCAGCCGCCCGGGGTGATGTAGTACGGTTCGGAGAACAGTACCCGCTCGGCGCGCTCCGGAGTGATCGACATGGAAGACATGATCAGGTCGAATTTACGGGCCAGCAGGCCGGGAATCATGCCGTCCCACGCCTGGATAACGAACTCGCAGTTGGCCTGCAGTTCTTCGCACATGGCGGTTGCCAGCTCCACTTCGAAACCGGTCAGTTCGCCGTTGTCATCACGGTACTCGAACGGCTCGTAGGGAACATCAAAGGCGATCCGCAGATCCTGGGCCTGGGCGGTGCCGGTCATCATGGCCAGGGCACAGCTTGCTGCAACAATCAGTTTTTTCATGTGTCACTTCTCCAGTAATTTGCCGTTAAGGCTTTATTCCTTGTGGAAGTTTCAGTTCCGTTACCGGTTTCAAGATAGCACCGGCATTCAGAACTTGGGAGCAAGAAATTGCTTCATGCGCTCGGATTCCGGGTGATCGAACACCTTGTCCGGCGACCCCTGCTCCTCAATCACGCCCTGATGCAAGAACAGGACCTGAGTAGACACATCCCTTGCAAAAGCCATCTCGTGGGTAACGACAATCATGGTGCGGCCTTCCTCGGCCAGACTTTGCATAACTTTCAATACTTCGCCCACCAGCTCCGGGTCCAGGGCCGAGGTGGGTTCGTCAAACAGCATCACTTCCGGCTCCATGGCCAGGGCACGGGCAATGGCCGCACGCTGCTGCTGGCCGCCGGACATCTGGGCCGGGTAGTAATCCTTGCGCTCATAGATGCCGACTTTGTTCAGATACGCCTCGGCCCGCTCGATGGCTTCCTTTTTAGGAATTTTCAGGACATTCACCGGGGCTTCTATAATGTTTTCCAGAACGGTCATGTGGGACCACAGGTTAAAACCCTGGAAGACCATGGAAAGCCGGGCGCGAATCAGTTCTACCTGCCGGTTATCGGCCGGAATGCGCTCGCCTTTGCGGTTGTTTTTGAACCGGATTGGGTCACCGTGCACGATAATGTCGCCGGAAGTGGGCGTTTCCAGCAGGTTAATGCAGCGCAGAAAGGTACTTTTACCTGAACCGGAGCTGCCGATCAGGGAAACCACGTCGCCCTTGCGGGTTTCCAGAGAGATGCCCTTGAGGACTTCAAGCTGATCAAAGGTCTTGTGGATGTCCCTGCAAATCAGAGGCGCGGGTTCCGCCATGGGGTGACTCCTGGGGGCTGTCATTCAAAGGCGCATGTTTTACGGACTGTAGCCGTGGAAATCAATACCGCTTTGTAGGGTTTTGGTGAAAATAGCAGCAGTTTCCTGAAGGTCATTCTGGCGTAATCATTGATCAATGCAAGCATTTTGCGGCTTCAGGCATCCGTCGATTCTGTCATCAGGGCTTCCAGTTCTTCCGGTGCGGGAATGCGCAGCAGTTTGTCCCCTTCTTTCTCCATCTCCTTCATGGTGTGCCGTACAAAGCGCACATGGGCAGTCGCAACCTTGCGGGCCTGGTCTGGCTTTGAGGCCATGATGGCCTCATACAGTTGCCGGTGCTGGCGCATGATAGTACGGCGCATATCCTCTCTCGGATTGAGATTAGACACCGACGCCTGGACGGTCAGCAGCATCATGTTCTTAAGGCCATCCAGGATGTGCACAAGAATCGGATTGTGGGACGCCTCTACGATGGCATGGTGAAAGCGATGATCCGGTCGCGCATTGCTGAGCGGGTCGGTGGCTTCCAGTGCGCGGAAGGCCTGGGTCAGTCGGTGCCGGTCCTGGTTGGTGGCGCGCTGGGCGGCCAGAAAAGCAGCCTGGCCTTCCAGCTGTTCGCGCACTTCCAGCAGGTCGTAAAGGGTGCGGGTGTGGCCCTGATAAAGGTACATCAGCGGGCTGTTGCTGCCAGAGGTGCCGGATTCCGGAACGATACTGGCCACGAATGATCCCTTGCCGTGGCGGGTTTCAATGACACCCCGGGCCTGCAATTCGTGCAGGGCCTCCCGTACGACCGAGCGTGATACGCCAAGCCGGGCCACCAGCTGGCGCTCAGAAGGAATCTTCTGGCCCGGGGCCAGCCCGCCTTCCAGAATCAGGTGTTCGAGTTTGTAGGAGATTTCTCTGGATATGCCCATGACTTTTCTGCTGGTCTGACCAGTTTCGGGTTATACGGAGCAGTTTACGCCAAGTTTGCCAATGCCGACAAACCCCATGAATCATGCAGGGTTAGCCGGTTTCCCAAAAATCTGCGTGCAACAAACTGGTCGGACCAGTAATGAAAAAGATAGACGTGTTGCCACGGTGCGGTGAGTATTTCCGGTTATCCGAGACAACAAGTAACGTATAGAGGTGATGACCATGATGACCATCAAACGCCTGGACATCAGTGATGCCCGCCTGCTGATCAAAGGCGCCGCAGACAAGGCCCGGGATATTGGCGTACCCATGTGCATTGCCGTCGTGGACGAATCCGGCAACCTGGTCGCCTTCGAGCGAATGGATGGCGGCAAGACCACCAGCGTGATCATCGCCCAGGACAAAGCCTTTACCGCCGCAGCCGCACGTAAAGCGACCCATGACTACAATGCCGCCAACGTGCCCGGCAATCTGGCCTTTGGGATTCACACCGAAGTGGGCGGTCGGCTCAGCACCGTGGGTGGCGGCTTGCCGGTGATCGTGGATGGCGAGGTGGTCGGCGGAATTGGCCTGAGCTCCGGTACGCCCCGGCAGGATATGGATTGTGCTCAGGCCGGTATCGACTACTTTCTTAGCAATCGCTAACCAACATTCGAGAATGCTATGACTACCAGAGCGAAGGTCAGCAAGTCGGCATTGGCTGAGCAGTTCCGGGCCTTTATCGACCCGGATTTCGTGATCACGGATGACGAAACCCTCAGGCCCTATGAGTGCGACGGCCTTGCCATGTACCGGGAAATGCCCATGCTGGTTGTTCTGCCGGAAACGGTAGAACAGGTGCAGCGGGTGATGCGCATCTGCCACGAACACGGCGTGCCGGTGGTGGCCCGCGGCGCCGGTACCGGACTGTGCGCCGGCGCCATGCCCCATAAAGAGGGGGTGGTGCTGTCGCTGGCCAAGTTCAACCGGATTCTGAACATCGACCCGGTGGGGCGTACCGCACGCCTGCAGCCTGGTGTCCGCAACCTGGCCATCAGTGAAGAAGCGGCCCAATACGGCCTTTATTACGGCCCGGATCCGTCCTCCCAGATTGCCTGTACCATCGGCGGCAACGTGGCGGAGAATTCCGGCGGTGTGCACTGTCTTAAGTACGGCCTGACCGTACACAACATCCTGAGTGTGGAAATGATCACTGCCGAGGGTGACCGGGTGACGGTGGGCAGTGATGGCCTGGACAGTTGCGGCATGGACCTGCTGGCCTTACTGACCGGTTCTGAAGGTTTGCTGGGTGTCGTCACCGAGGTGAAGGTAAAGCTGCTGCCCAAGCCGGAAGTGGCCCAGGTGATCATGGCGGGTTTTGACAGTATCGAAAAAGCCGGCGATGCGGTGGGTGGCGTGATTTCCCACGGCATTATTCCCGGCGGCCTGGAAATGATGGATGGCCACGCCATTATCGCCGCCGACGATTTCTGTGGCGCCGGTTACCCAAGGGACGCCAAAGCCCTGCTGCTGTGTGAAGTGGACGGCACGAAAGAGGAAGTGCACGAGCACATCGCAGAGGCCGAAGCCCTGTTCCGCAAGCTTGGAGCCACGTCTATCCGAACCTCTCAAAGTGAAGAGGAGCGGGCGCTGCTGTGGAAAGGCCGCAAATCGGCATTCCCGGCGGTGGGTCGGATTTCGCCGGATTACTACTGTATGGATGGCACCATTCCGCGCCGGCACCTGGCGAGGGTATTGCTGGAAATGGAAAAGATGTCTGAAGAGTTCGGCCTGCGTGTGGCCAACGTGTTTCACGCCGGCGATGGCAACCTGCACCCGCTGATTCTCTTTGATGCCAACGTACCCGGCGAATTCGACAAGGCAGAAGCCTTCGGCAGCGCCATTCTGGAGCTGTGTGTGGAAGTGGGTGGTTGCATTACCGGTGAACACGGCGTGGGTGTGGAGAAGATCCGCCAGATGGCCGTGCAGTTCAATGATGAAGAGCTGCAGCAGTTCCACGAGGTGAAAGCGGCCTTCGATGCCACCGGCATTCTGAACCCGGGCAAGGGGGTGCCCACCCTGAAATTCTGCCAGGAATACCGATCCATCGAGCACAAGCAACACAAGCACCAACAGGCGGATGCTGCCCATGGCTGATCAGATTCAAACGTTACAGGAGCAGGTGCTCCAGGCCCGCAGTAACGGGCAGAAACTCAACATTGTAGGTGGTGGAACGAAATCGTTCATGGGGCGCCAGGGCAGCGCTGAAGCAGGCACGCTCAGTCTGGCCGAACACACCGGCGTGGTGGAATACCATCCGGTGGAGCTGGTACTGACGGTACGCGCAGGCACCCCCCTGAAAGAGATCGAAGCGGTGCTGGCGGAGCAGGGCCAGTGTCTGCACTTTGAACCACCGCATTTCGGGGATGCCTCCACCATTGGTGGCACCCTGGCCTGTAACCTGTCCGGCCCTGCCAGGCCCTGGGCTGGCTCGGTCAGGGATCAGGTACTGGGTATTCGCCTGTTGAACGGCAAGGGCGAGCACCTGCGGTTTGGTGGCCAGGTAATGAAGAACGTGGCGGGCTACGATGTTTCCCGCTTGCAGGCCGGTGCCATGGGAACCGTTGGCGTCATCACCGAGATCAGTCTGAAAGTCATGCCCAAGCCGGCCGCTACCACAACCCTGGTGCGTGAGATGACCATGGACGAGGTGGTGGAATACATGAACCGCCGCGCCGGTGAACCCAAACCGATTACCGGTGCCTGCTGGGTGGATGGCAAGGTCTACCTGCGTCTGGCCGGTGCAAAGTCTGCCGTTGAGGCGACCGCGGAGCAATGGGGTGGCCAGGTTCTGGCGGACGGCGAGCAGTTCTGGCGGCAGGTGCAGGACATGCAGCACCCCTTCTTTGATGACCCGGAACTGCCCCTGTGGCGTTTCTCCGTGGACTCTACCGCGAAAACGCCTGAGTTGGACGGCCCCTGGATGATCGACTGGGCTGGCTCCCAGCGCTGGTATCGTGGCCAGGCTTCCCTTGATCAGCTGGAGCCCCTGGCCCGGGCTGCAGGCGGCCAGGTCAGCCTGTTCCGGGGTGGAGATCGCACCGGCGAGGTGATGCACGGCCAGCCCCAGGCCCTGAAAACCATACAGCAGCGCGTGAAAAAATCGTTCGACCCCGACGCTATCTTCAACCCCGGTCGCCTCTACAGCTGGTTGTAATTATGCAAACGAATCTGGTTCAACACTTCGCCAACACCCCGGAAGGCCAGGAAGCCGAAGAGATTCTGCGGGCCTGTGTGCATTGCGGCTTCTGCACCGCAACCTGTCCGACTTACCAGGAACTGAACGACGAGCGAGACGGCCCCCGTGGCCGCATCTATCTGATGAAGATGTTCCTGGAAGGCGGTGAGGTTACCGAGAAAACCCGCGAGCACCTCGACCGTTGCCTGACCTGCAGAAGCTGCGAAACCACCTGTCCGTCGGGTGTGAAGTATGGCCGACTGGTGGATATCAGCCGCGGCCTGATCGACAAGGAGTTACCCCGAAAACCCCGGGAGAAATGGCTGCGCTGGGCACTGACCCGCCTCCTGCCTGACCGCCGGCTGTTCGGACTCATGCTGCGAGTGGGCCAGGCGTTCCGGCCGGTGTTGCCGGAAAAGCTGCGTACCAAGGTGCCGCCACGCCGGCAGGCCAGTCCGTGGCCAGCCTCCAGTCACAGCCGTGTAGTGCTGGCCCTGGCTGGTTGTGTTCAGCCGTCGGCTGCACCCAACACCAACGCCGCCGCTGCCCGGGTGCTGGACAAGCTTGGCATCACCATGGTGGAAGCCCCGGAGGCCGGTTGCTGTGGCGCGGTGAACTATCATTTGTCCGAGCATGAGCGTGGCCTGGAGCAGATGCGCCGCAACATTGATGCCTGGTGGCCAGCCATTGAAGCCGGGGCGGAAGCCATCATCATGACAGCTTCTGGCTGTGGTGCCATGGTCCAGGATTATGGTCATTTGCTGCGGGATGACCCGGTCTATGCCAATAAGGCCCGAAAGGTGAGTGAACTCTGCACAGATCTGGGTGCTTTCCTGTTGAAAGAGGACCTTGAACCGCTGAAGGCCAGTGCCCATGCCGGTAAGGTGGCGTTCCACTGTCCGTGCACACTGCAGCACGCGATGAAGCAAAGCGGGGTAGTGGAGCAGGTGCTCGCCAGGGCTGGCGTTGAGCTTGCTGCCACCAGGGACAAGCACCTGTGCTGCGGCTCGGCCGGCACCTATTCCATCACCCAGCCGGAAATGAGCCAGAGGCTGCTGGACAACAAGCTGAAAGCACTAACGATGGATAACCCGGTGCGGATTGTAACGGCCAACATTGGTTGCCAGTTGCACCTGGAGAGCAAGGCGGAAGTGCCGGTTAACCACTGGATCGAGTTGCTGGACCGTTAACGGCGCCCCTGAACCTGCCTGCATTTTAGGGTATAGTCCCTGCGCTCCGGCCCCGCCGTTCCCATCGGCGGGGCGCTTTACTGACCAATTCACAGGATGTGAACCCATGCCAAGGACCCTGGCCCTGAGCCTGCTATGTGTGGCGCTGGCAACACCCGCGACCGCTGAGATCTACCGCTGGACGGATGCCAACGGCGCCATCCACTTCTCCGATACGCCTCCCAAACAGCAGCGGCATGCCAGTGTGACGGTACAGCCGCCGGTGACCGTGCCCATGAGTGAGAACATCCGCCAGGCCGACAAGGTGCGCCGGAGCCGGGCGGAAGTGGACCGCTTGCTGGTGCCCGGTTCCAGGGACCGATATGCCCGGGCCCGGGAAACCGAAAAGCTGGCCAGACAGTGTGAGAAATACCGAAAGCAGCTGGACCGGATTCAGGGCCAGCTCAGGGCCGGATACGGCAATGACCGGGGCAACAGGCTGCGGCAAAAACGGCGCCAGGTCAGTCAGTTATACAGCCGGGAGTGTATGCTCAATTAGTCGGGTTTGCGGAAAACTCTGATTGCTGTTTGATAATAATTACTGTTAGCTATCTACCTTGCACAGGAGGTAGATTTTGTCCCACTTTCAGCTCGCACTGTTACTCGGCATGACCGTTGCGCTGGGGCCGTTGGCCCTGGATGCGTATTTGCCGGCGTTTCCCAGCATCGCCGATGGCTTCGGTATTCCCCATGCCGATGTTGGCCTTACCCTGAGTGCCTATGTGGCGACGCTGGGGCTTGCGCAGCTGGTGGGTGGGCCGCTGTCTGACCGTTACGGGCGCCGGAACATCCTGTTTGCGGGGCTTGCGGTGTTTGCCGTGGCCAGCCTGATGGTAGCTCTGGCCGACACCCTCTCCAGCATGATCGCCTGGCGTGTGGTGCAGGGCATCGGTGGTGCCTTCTGTGCCGTATCGGTACCGGCCATTGTGCGGGACCAGGTTGGCGGGCAGGAAGCCGCCCGGCTGTTCGGGCTGATCGGCTTGATCATGTTTATTGCCCCGGCGGCGGCACCGTCCCTTGGTGCCCTTATGCTGGCGCTGGGCGACTGGCACCTGATCTATGTATTCCTGGCCGGCTACGCCTTCTTCCTGGCCGTGGTGCTTCAGCTGGCTTTGTTTCCCCGTCTCAAGCCCCGGCCCCGGGCAACAACTCCCGTCAAAACCCTGGTGACCAACTACATGCTGGTGCTCAGGCACCGCACCACCATGCGATTTATCGGCATCCAGGTAATGAGCTTCAGCAGCATGATGCTGTTTATCACCCATTCGTCATTCATCTACCAGGAGTGGTTCGGGCTGTCGAACAGCACCTTCTCCATGCTGTTTGCTGCCAACATTGGCTTGATGGCGGTGTTGAACCTGGTCAACCGGCCACTGCTGCGCACCTTCTCATCGGTGGTTTTGCTGCGGGTGCAGGTGGTTATCCAGTTCGTGATGCTGCTTGGCCTGGTTGCGGTGGTTATGATGGACGGACCCTTGTGGGCGGTGGCCGGATTTATTATCGCCGCGGTGGGCTGTCAGGGCGGTATTGTGCCCAATAACATGGCGAATGCCCTGGAGTTCTTCCCGCATATGGGCGGCACTGCGGCGGCTATGCTGGGGGCGTCCCAGTTTACCCTGGCCGGTGCCATCAGCGCCCTGTCTGCGGCATTCGGGGGTGAAGCGTTGCTGCCGATTGCCCTGAGTATGCTGGCCTGCTCAGTGGGAGCAGTGTTGCTGTCACTGGGCGCCCCGGCGGCAGTGGCCCGGGAGAAAGCCGCAGAAGCGGCGGCGGAGGCTGCGGTCTGAGGTTCAGGCCGCGCTGAAGTTGCTGTTGCGCCGCACATTCACCAGCAGCGGGCTGCCGGTGGCGGGGTCCTGAATCAGGTCGCAGCTTACCCCGTAAAGGTCCTGCACCAGCTCCGGCGAGACAATCTCCGCGGGAGTGCCTTCCTCAATAATCTTCCCGGCTTTCATGGCCACCATGTGATCCGCATAGCGGCAGGCGCTGGCCAGGTCGTGCACTACCATGGCGATGGTCTTGCCTTGCCCGCTCAGGGTACGAATCAGTTCAAACACTTCAATCTGGTGGCCCAGGTCTAAAGCCGAGGTGGGTTCGTCCAGCAGCAGCAACGGCGTTTGCTGGGCTACCGCCATGGCAATCCAGGCCCGCTGGCGCTGTCCGCCCGAGAGGGTATCCAGCGCACGCTCCGCCAGGCCGGCAACGTCTGCCGCCTGTACTGCATGATCAAACGCCTGCTGATCGTCGTTTGACCACTGCTTCATCCAGCCCTGATGGGGCTGGCGGCCGAAACGTACCAGGTCGGCCACGGTCAGGCCTTCCGGGGCGGTGTTGTCCTGGGGGAGCAGCGCCAGTTTGCGGGCTACGTCTTTGGACGGCAGGCGGTGAATGTCCTTGCCGTCCAGCAGCACCGAGCCCTTTGCCGGTGCGTGGATGCGGGCCAGGCCGTTCAGCAGGGTGGATTTGCCGCAACCGTTGGGGCCGACAATGGCGGTCACCTTGCCGGTGGGCAGGGTCACGCTCAGGTTTTCGGCCACGGTGAACTGGCGATGGGCCAGGGTAATGCTGTCTGCCGCCAGGGTCGCGGTTTGTGCAGGGCTCATGTCAGGCTCCTTCGGGAAGGTTTCAGCAGAATCCACAGCAGGTAGGGGCTGCCAACAATGGCGGTAATGATGCCCACCGGAATTTCCAGTGGCGAAAACAGGGTGCGCCCTAGCAGGTCTGCTGCCACCATAAAAGTGGCTCCGGCCAGCGCCGAGGCCGTCAACGGAACCTTGCCGGGCCGGCAGATGGTTCGGGCCAGCTCCGGTGCCAGCAGGGCAATGAGCCCCACTGGGCCACACACCGAAACCGCGAGGCCGGTGAGCAACACCGACAGCGCCAGCCCCAGAATACGGGTGGCTTTCAGGCGGGTGCCCAGGGCGATCGCTACAGCATCGGAAAACTGCAGGGTATTCAGGGCCCGGCTGATCAACATCAGGATGGCATAGCCGGCGGCCAGGCCGATAGCCAGTACCAGCACGCTGTTGCCGGAGCGGGCATTCAGGCTGCCGACGGTCCACGGATAGGCGGCGTTGGCAGCGTCGATGGCCACCCGGCTGAGCATCACCTGGGTGACCGCGCCAGCGATGGCGCCAATGCCGATGCCGGCCACAATAAACCGGTAGCCCCGGGTGCCGTTGGCGCCGGCCAGGCCAAAGGCGATGGCAGTAGCGCAGGCGGCACCGGCCAGGGCCATGGCAGAGGGGGCCAGCGACAGGCCCACACCCACCACGGATGCTACGGCAAAGGCAGTGGCGGCGTTATCGATACCGATTATGCCCGGCGTGGCCAGGCGGTTCCGGGCCAGGGTCTGCATCAGGCAGCCGGCCATGGCCAGGGCTGCGCCGCTGAGCAGGCCGGCAACAACCCGGCTAAGACGCAGTTCATTGACGACAAAGGCGGTCATTGGGTCTGCGTTGCCCATGAGGGCCTGCAGAACATCCGGTGGTGGGACCTGAACGGTGCCCATCGATAGCGATGTGATCACCGCCAGTAGCAGCAAAACCAGCAGGCTGCTGTTGGCAAGGGTGGTGCGTTTATCCGGCATGATTAATCAGTAAACCTCAGGGTTACAGCGACGGCATACGGCCGGCACGAACAATGGCCAGCAGCACCGGGGCGCCGATCAGTGCGGTGACTACACCAAGGGGCAATTCCGCCGGGGCGGCTATCAGGCGTGAGGCCACGTCTGCGGCCAGCACCACCGCCGGGCCCACCGGCACACACAGCCACAGGGTTTTGCGGATATCCGGCCCGGCAAAGGCCCGGGCAATAAAGGGCACCACCAGCCCGACAAAGATCAGCGGCCCGGCCAGGGCGGTGGCTGAACCCACCAGCAAAGCGACCGTGAGCACGATCAGGAACCGGATGCGCCCCGGATGATGCCCCAGGCCTACGGCCGCTTTTTCGCCCAGCGCCATGGCGGCGAGAGGCCGGGCAACGATAACGATAAGAATCAGTGCAGCCAGGATCGAGGGCAGGGTGGCTTGCAGCATGCTGAGCGGTTTGCCGGCGATGCTGCCGGTAATCCAGAAACGGATTTCATCAGCGGCACGTTGGTCCATCAGCATCAGCATGGAGGTAAGGGCCAGCAGCAGGCCGGTTAGAGTGGCACCGGCCAGAATCAGCCGGACCGGGTCGTTACCCAGCCCCTGTACACGAGTGGCCGCGATAACCAGTGCACAACCGGCCAGGGCGCCCAGCTGGGCAACGAAGCTGGTCAGGGTGGCGGTGCTGGCGCCAAACAGGATGGCCAGGGCCACGGCAAAGCCACTGCCGGCACTTACGCCCAACAGGCCCGGCTCGGCCAGAGGGTTGCGGGTCATCGACTGCAACAGTGCGCCGGCCAGGCCAAGCGCAAGGCCAGTCACCAGGCCGATGATGGTGCGTGGCAGCCGTAATTCGCTCACCACAAACCGGGCTTCTTCGCTGCCACTGCCGGCGAGCACCATAAAAGCTTTGCTGGCTGAGACCGGGCCCGCCCCGTAGAGCAGGCTGGCGATGATGATCAGAAACAACAAAAGCCCCGCCGCAATAAGCGGCAGGGAAAGAGCGCGAGACGCAACTGCGCTGGTTGGGGATAAAGCGTTCAAGGGCTCGGCCTTCAGGGCTGGATTGCGTTCACGGCAGCTTCGATATCATCCAGGATCGCAAGCGCGGCAAGGGGGCCAGTGGCGCTGGTCCAGAGCTGGCCGCTGACACCGATAACCTGGTCATTCTGCACCGCATTCAGCCGGGCAAAGGCCGGAGACTTGCGGGCGGCGTCCAGCGCCTTGTCGCCGTCTTCGTTCAGCGTGGCCAGGAACACCCAGCTCTGGTCCATGCTGGACAGGTTTTCCAGGCTCAGAGGCTCGCTGTGCGGGCGTCCTTCTTTCACCAGATCCTTGTCGGTCAGTTCAAAACCCACGGCCTGCAGCAGCGATGCGGAAAACAGGCCCTCAGCCATCACCAGCGGCCCCTGGGGCATCCAGCGTACCAGGGCGGCATCACGCTGACCGGCAGGGATCTTTGCAGAGACCACTTGCGCCACCTCGCTAATTCGCTCCTTCACCTGCCCGATTACCTTTTCAGCCTCGGCTTCGCGGCCCATGGCCTTTGCGAACAGCCGGGTTTCCCGTTCCCAGCTGTCTGGCTGGAACATGGGCACGTTGGAGGCAACCACCGGGGCAATACGGGACAGCAACGCCACCTGCTGCTGGTTAATGCGGGGCGGAGCCAGGATCAGGTCTGGCTGTGCGGCAATCACCGCTTCGATATTGGTTTCCGCCGGTGCGCCAACAATCGCGATGTCGCCGGCTTCAGATTTGATGTACTCGGCCACGTCGCTGCCGCCACGGGTAATGACTGCCCCCACGGCATTGGCATCAACCGCCAGCGCTGCATCCAGTGCGCCTTCGTACAGGGTGACCACCCGTTCCGGTTGGCCGCTGATCTGCACCGGGCCGTATGCGGATTCAACCGTACGGGTTTCGGCCATGGCCTGGCCGAGGCCGACAGAAGCCACGGTTACAGCGGCTAGGGTTTGAAATAGTGTGCTGCGAAGACGGTTTGATAAAGAGGACATACCGGAAATGCTCCGTGCCGGGGCGTTAGATAGTTTGCAATATAAAGTGGAAAAGAATGATAATGGTTCGCATTAATAATTTAAAGCCCTAAACCGGAACGGTCTGTTGCAAAATATGGAACGCGCTATGTACGACCTTGAAGAGCTGGAAGCCTTTGTCTCGGTAGTTCGCACCGGCAGCCTGACCGCCAGTACCCGGGATCTCGGTTGCCCGAAATCTACCCTCAGCCGCCGGATTCGCCAACTGGAAGAGGCAGTGGGTCAGCCGTTGCTGCTGCGCCAGTCCAGAAAGGTTGTACCGAACGACGCGGGGCGGGTGTTCTATCGATACAGCAACGACATTCTTGAGCTGGCCGCCCGGGGGCGGGAAGCCCTGGATGAACTGAAAGAGGAGGTCAGCGGCCGGCTGGAGCTGTGCTGCCATGAATCCTTGGTGCGCGGCTGGTTTGCCGGCGTGGTGGAAGCCTTCATGGACGAATACCCGGACATGCGGGTGGCGCTGCATACCCAGCAGCGGGTGCCGGAAAAACTGGATAACGGCATCTGCCTCTGGCTGGGCGCCGCGCCCGAATGCCCGTTGCGACAGGAGCGCCTGGGCCTGCTTGCCCAGAGTGTGTATGCCAGCCCCGGCTACCTGGAGCAGGCCGGTTTACCTGCAACGCCGGGAGAGCTCGGCCGGTATGCCTGGGTGGATATGCTAAACCGCCATGGCGGGGGAACGGTGCTGCACAATTCTGCCCAGGGGACCTATCCGCTATCCGCCCCGGAGCGACAGTTTACGGTTGACCAGTTCTGTGTTCAGGGCGATGCCATCGCCGCTGGCCGGGGCCTGGGGCTGATGCCGGACTGGTTGGTAGAACAGCGTATGCGCGCCCATCCCGGCAGTTTCCGCCGCTGCCTGCCAGATTGGCGTGGCCCGGACTTGCCGGTAACCCTGCTTTACCCCCACGGCCATCTGCCGCGCCGGGTGCGGGCTTTTATTGCCCATTTGAGAAGCTCGGTACCCATGGCCTGGCTGGCCGGCCCCTGCTTAGCGGAGGGCATTGTTCCGGATACTGGAACAGATCATATCAACAACTGAACCCTTGCCTTGTGTTAATGTAGTCGCAACTAATAATGATTCGCATCTGCATGGCGAGTATTTCGGTGATCTCCAGTGATGAACTGGCCAAGAAATCCTACAAAAGCATTGTCGATGCGGTGAATAACATTCCGGGTGTGTACGTTACCGGTGGTGGTGGGGCACAGGACATCAGCATCCGGGGCATGGAGGATAGCTACACGCTGTACCTGGTGGACGGTCGGCCGGTGTCTGCCGGCCGCTCGGTAAACACCAACGGCCAGGACGGTGGCAAGCAGATTGCCCTGCCGCCGATTTCAATGATCGAACGGGTGGAAGTGATCCGCGGGCCTATGTCTTCGCTCTATGGCTCTGAGGCCATGGGTGGCGTCATCAACATCATCACCCGTAAAAACCGGGGTGAGTGGGCTGGCACTGTTTCCTCCGAATACACCAAGTCCTTTAACGATGTGAGCAACGACAGCAAGCAAACCAGCCTGTTTGCCGGTGGTGCGTTGGTGGAAGGTTTGTTGAGTGCCGAGGTTAATGCGTCCTGGGCGGGTGACGATGAAAGCGATTTCGCCGGCGCCGACGATTCCGCCAGAAGTACCCCGGAAAGTAAGCGCACGATGGGCGGAGCCAAGCTGATTTTCACTCCGGATAACCAAAACGAATTTGCCCTAAGCTATGACAGCTCCCGCCTGGAAGAAACCAGCACCCCGGGCAAAAGCGTGGCCCTGGATGAAACCGGGTCAACCTACATCTACGACAAAGACGTTTATGTGCTCTCTCACGCCGGTAACTACGGTAACTGGATGACCAGGAGCTTTGTTCAGCACGATCTTTCCGAACGGGTGCAGGACCAGACCAAGAAAGAGCAGGTGTCGATGCTGGATACCCAGGCAACACGGTTCTGGGGTGATCACGTGGTTACCGTGGGTGGCCAGTACAAGCAGGAGAAGCTGACGGATGAAACCAACGGTTTGCTCACCTCCAATATCCCGGGTGCCGTGCGCAGTGTTGACCGCTGGATTGCCGCTGTTTACTCGGAAGTGGAGTGGGGCCTGACCGACGACTTCTCGGTGACCACCGGCCTGCGTTACAACGACGACGAACTGTTTGGCGGCGAGTTTTCGCCCCGGGTCTATGCGCTTTACGACCTGACGCCTGAGCTGACCCTGAAAGGCGGTGTGTCGACCGGCTATCGCCAGCCCGGACTGGCGGATGTCACGGAAGGGTTTGGCCGTGGCACCGGTGGCGCTGGCTCGCCTGCACCTCACCCCCGAGCGCTGATCATCGGCAACCCGGATCTCGACCCCGAGTTCAGCATCAGTTATGAAGCCGGCCTGGTCTTCGACAGCCGGGCCATGGGCCTGAATGCGAGCATGATGCTGTTCCAGACCGATTTCAAAGACAAGATTGCGGAAGATCGCTTCTGCGAATCCCCGAACGGTGACGGGGATGATCCGGGCACCTGGACCTGTAGTTTTCAGGGTAATGACTATCTGTTCCTGAGTACCCGGGCCAACATCGACGAAGCCGAAATGCGCGGTATCGAGCTGACGCTCGACTACGACCTGACCGATGCGGTAACCCTCAGTTCCAGCTACACCTACACCGATTCCGAGCAGAAAACCGGTGAGTTCAAGGGTGAGCCCCTGAACAAGGTTCCCGAACACATGGCCAACGCCAACCTGGACTGGCAGGCCAGCGGCCGCCTGAACCTGTGGTTCCAGACTAACTATCGTGGCGAAACCAGTGACTTCCTTGGCCGCAGAGATATGGAGAGCGGAACGCCGGGTTACACGCTGATGGATGTGGGCTTGTTGTACAGGCTGACGGATACCGCCCGGGTAACAGCGGGCCTGTACAACCTCGCCGATAAAGAAATTACCAACGATGACTATGGCGTGGTGCTGGATGGCCGCCGCCTGAACCTTGGCCTTGCGGTCGACTTCTAAGGAGAATTGCATGAACTCACTGAAACTCACCCTGGCCGGAGCCCTGGCAGGCCTTACACTCGCGGGCTGTGCAACCACCGCTTCGGTTACCGGCCCGACCGTGGTCAGCTACGACCACGGTGCCCTGGACACGCTGCTGGAGCTGGGGCTGGAAGATAAGGTCCTGGCCATTCCTCAGCAGGGGCTGCCGGACTACCTGGCTGATCTTGGGGCCAAACTGCCAGACGCCGGCAGCCTGAAAGAACCTGACCAGAAGCTGCTGGCAGACCTGCAACCGGGGCTGGTACTGATGACCGGTCGTCAGGGCGCCGATGCCCAGATTTCGGCAGCAAAGGTTGCCCCTGTGCGCGATGTAACCCTGGCCACAGGCGACTTCCGGGAGGCGGTAAACGCCAATGTAATCAACCTGGCGAGTTACTATGGCCTTAAAGAAACCGCAGGCCTCAAGCTGGGCGAGCTCTGGCAGCATGTGGGTGAACAGAAAGCGGAGCTGGCTGATGCCGGCACAGTTACCGTGGTTACCCACAACGATGGCAACTTTTCTTTGCGCAGCGAGCCCGCTGTTTATGAGCTGCTGGCGCTGACGCCGGCAATCGTTCCGGACTCTGTAGCGCCGGTTACGCGCGGCGAGCGCACCTTCTATCCGGTGAACGTCGAGACCCTGGCAGAGATGGCTCCGGATACCCTGCTGGTAGTGGATCGCAGCGCCGCGATCGGTGCTGAGCCGCTGCCGCAACAGGCACTGCAATCAGCCTTGAATGATGCCGGCGCCTCCACCCACGTTGTAGTGCTCAATCCCGGCCTTTGGTACCTCTCCGGCGGTGGCTTGCAGAGCGTACGCCTGCAGGTGGATGAGGTGGTTAACGCGGTGCGTTAACGTCTGTGCATTGAAAGCAAAAGGCTCGCTGGAGAGAACCAGCGGGCCTTTTTGTTCGAGGAAGTGCGGCCTTCAGGCCCGCTTAAAGCTCGCCAGCGCTACTGCAGCTGTCACGAACAGGCTACCGAATACGCGGTTCATCTGCCGCTGGCGTTTCGGTGTAGTCATAAACCGGAACAGCTGGCTTGCGAGCAGGGCGTAGCCCACCATCACCAGAATATCGACCAGGATGAGGGTTGCCCCCATGGTGGCCAACTGCTGCCCATGGGCCGCGCCGGCCACCAGGAATTGCGGGAACAGGGCGATTAGGAAAATCGTGGCTTTCGGGTTGGTTAGGTTCACCAGTGCGCCATTCCAGAACTGCTGGCGGGGGCTGAATCCGGACAGGTCTGCGCGGGTGGCCTCCACCGGTTGCTCCCGCCATTTCTGGATACCCAGCCAGATCAGATAGGCCACGCCAATCCACTTGATGACCATCAGGGCCGTGTTGGACGAAGCCACAATGGCACCCAGGCCTGCGCCCACCAGCACAATCTGTACGCCATATCCGAACTGCTGGCCGGCAATGGTGGGTAAGGACTTACGTACACCATAACGCAGGCCGCTGCTCATGGAGTTGACCGCGCCGGCACCGGGAGAAACACTGATCAGAAGGGCTGCGACCAGAAATGTGAGCCACACAGTGAGTGTCATTGCTTACGCTCGCGAAATTCAGGGGAGTGATATAATACGCGCCGTTAGAACCGAGCCAAACGAGGAGATACCGAGATGTCCAGAAAAAAGGCGAAAGCCACACAGCACAGTGCCGTGCAGCGGGAACTGAGAACCCCAAAATACCAGATGCGCGTGGTTGAAGACAAAACCAGGTACAAGCGCAGCCGGGACAAGGCTGTGCGGATGGAGGGCTTCCGCAAAGCCGCGTGAGCGTGGTTTTACGAAAGCCTTCCTTCTGCCTGCCGGCTCCCGGGATAACTGTCATAAAAGCTTCACAGTTGCTGTCATGGCGCCTGTTACCCTGTAATGTTTGGTAACAACGGATACAGCAGGAGCTCCCGTCCATGAGAATCATCGCCTTCTACAGCCCCAAAGGTGGCGTAGGCAAAACCGCCGCAGCCGTGAATACCGCTTATCTCGCCAGCCGCGCTAACATCAGCACACTGCTTTGGGATCTCGACCCGCAAGGGGCTGCCAGTTTTTACCTGGCCGGGGCGGAGATGGTCAAAGGCCGTAAGCTGTCTAAACTGCTGGAAGGCAAATCTCCCATTGCCCGGTTTATCCACGAAGATGTTTACCCCAACCTCGACTTCATTCCTGCCCACAGCAGCTTTCGCAACTTCGATATCAAGCTTGAGCATGAAGAAGGGCACAACGTACTGAAAGACCTGCTGGCTCCGCTGTCCGAAGACACCAGCCTGGTGGTTCTGGACTGCCCGCCCACACTCTCGCGCCTGACCGAACAGGTTCTGGAAATGGCCGATAAGGTTTACGTACCGGTGGTCCCTACCTGGTTGTCCCTCAACAGCTGGAATCAGTTACGGGAGTTTGTGAAAGACAAAAAGCTGGGTAACAAGAAACTCCGGCCATTTTTCTCCATGGTCGACCGTCGCAAGAACCTGCACCGGGAGATACTGGGTCAGTCTGCGGAGTTGCTTGGCACGCCGGTCAATGTGGCTGTTCCCTACGCAAGTGTTGTCGAGCGAATGGGAGAAGAGGGCAAGCCGCTGGAGCTTCTGGCATCGAATACGCCAGCGGCGGCCGAGTTTCGAAAGCTTTGGGAGAGTGTTCGAAAGGATCTTTGGGCTCGTTGACGCGGAAAATGTTAAAGTCGCCGGTCTTTCCCTGATATCCGGAGGCCCGATGACCGCCCTGAACACCCTGCAAATCGACACCGGCGACAACCCCGAAACCACCATCATCTGGCTGCACGGCCTGGGCGCCAGCGGCCACGATTTCGAGCCGGTGGTTCCGGAGTTCCGGTTCTCCCGCGAGAAGCCAGTACGCTTTATTTTCCCCCACGCCCCCGAGCTGCCGGTAACCATCAACGGTGGTTACGTGATGCCAGCCTGGTACGACATCCTCGCCATGGACGTAGACCGAAAGGTGGATGCCGAACAACTGCGGGCCTCGGCGGCGATGGTGGCAGAGCTGATCCGGCAGGAGCGGGAGCGTGGCATCGCCAGTGAGAACATCATCCTTGGCGGCTTCTCCCAGGGCGGTGCCGTGGCCTATGAACTGGCACTGAGCTATCCCGAGCGACTGGGTGGCCTGTTCGCCCTCTCCACCTATTTTGCCACCGCTGATTCTATCGAGCTGAGCGAGGCCAATCGCCAGCTTCCCGTCTTTATTGCCCACGGCCGGTTTGATCAGGTTGTTGCGGAACATCTTGGGCAGACGGCTCAGCAGAAACTACAGGAGCTGGGGTACGAGCCGGAGTATCACGCCTATGGGATGGAGCACAGCCTTTGCCTGGAAGAGGTTCGGGATCTGGATGTGTTTCTGGCCAAGCGGGTGGCGGGCGCAAAGTGACAGACCAGCCGGTTTCCAGACGATCTCCTTCACTCATCGGCGGCGCCAGCATCATCGCCAGCGTCTGCGTGGGCGCGGGTATGCTTGGCCTGCCAAGTTCCGGCGCCGGTGCATGGACGCTGTGGTCCAGCTTTGCGCTGATTCTCACCATGGTGGTGATGACGCTGTCCGGCTGGATGCTGCTGGAGGCGCTGAAGCATTATGACCTGAGGGCGTCGTTCAATACGGTCACCAAGTCCATGCTGGGGCCGCGGGTGAATATCTTCAGTAACCTGATGGTCTATTTTGTCGGCGGCATTCTGCTCTATGCCTACATTACGTCGTCCGGGCTGATCATTCAGGGCGTGACAGGAGTCAGCAGCAAGCTGGCGTCTGTGGCCTTTGTGGCGGTGTTTTCACTGGTGGTGTGGCACTCCACCCGGGCGGTGGACCGGCTTTCGGTGGTGCTGGTTACCTTCATGCTGCTGAGCTTTGTGTTGGGCGTATCCGGCCTCGCATCACGGATTGATTTCAGTGTCCTGTTCGACACCGTCAACCAGCATGGCCAGTACGCACCCTACGCGCTGGCCATGTTGCCGGTGGCTCTCACCTCTTTCGGTTACCACCATTCGGTTGCTTCCCTGCGGGCCTATTATGGAGAAGAGCGGAAGGCGCAGAAGGCTATTCTCGGTGGCACCTCCATTGCCTTGCTGTTTTACATCGCTTGGTTGGTGAGCATCTTCGGCAACCTGCCAAGGGCCGACTTCGGGCCCGTTGTCGCCCGGGGTGGCGATGTCGACGTGCTGCTGGCGGCCCTGGGGTTTGCCATAGACTCCGAACGGGTGGCCAATACCATCAGCGCCTTCTCTGCGGCGGCGATTCTGTCGTCCTTTGTGGGCGTGGGGCTGGGGACATTCGATTTCATGGCCGACCTCTTCGGTTTCGAAAACGACCGAAAGGGCCGCACCAAAACCTGGGCAATCACCTTCATCCCGCCGCTGCTGCTCTCGCTGCTGGCACCCTTCGGCTTCGTTCTGGCCATCGGCTATGCTGGCGCAGCCGCTGCTGTCTGGGCCTGTATCATCCCGGCCCTGCTGGCCTGGAAATCAAGAACACTGCAAGGAGGCAAAACGGGCTTTATGGCTCCGGGCGGGAAGGCGGCGATTGTGCTGGTGCTGGTGTTCGGAGTGGTGACGGTGCTGTTCCACTTTATGGGGCTGGCGGGGTGGTTGCCGGTGGCGCAGTTGGGGTGAGGGGCGTAGCCTTCAATACCTTTCGGGGTGCCAGGAGCTTTCACTCCGGGTTGTACAGCAACCCACCTGCCTGGCTTCGTAGTGAATTCAGACAAGATAAAGGCGACAGGCGTCGATGCCATCGTTTGTACGGCGGTCAATGATGCCTTCGTTATGGATGCCTGGGGTAAGTCTCAAAATGCCGTGGAGATTGTCATGGCGGGTGATGGCAACGCTGAATTCGCTAAGGCGATCGGGCTGGAGCAGGATCTGACTGAGCGTGGATTGGGCGTGCGTAGCAAGCGCTATGCGATGATTGTCAACGACGGCAAGGTCGAGCTGCTCAATATTGATACCACGGGTATTGATGCTAGCAGTGCGGAAACCATTCTGGCTGCCCTTTGACCTTCAATATCAAACCGCTGGAAGTTGGCTGCCAATAGGTTGGCCTATAAGGCTCGCTGTGCCAGGGCGTCGGCTTGCTGTTCCCTTGTCAAGATCCTCTCGCGCTTGCGGCTTCGTGAGAGGGCCTCTGAACCAAGATGTCCGCTGGTATGCCCAGCCCATGGTTCAGCCTGCGAATCATATTCAGGCTTAGAGGCCGAACGCCATTCAGCACTTCGCTCACTTTGGAAGCCGAACCGAAAAAGGGCACGAGATCCTTGTTCTTAAGCCCTTGTTGCTCCATACGGAAGCGGATAGCTGATACGGGGTCGGGAAGGTCAATGGGGAACTGGCGCTGTTCATACTGTTCGATCAGCATCGCCAGAACTTCCAGCTCGTCGGCTTCCCGGGAGCCCTCTTGTGGATCAGCCTCCATCAGTGCCATAAGGCGCTCCAGAGCCGCCTCGTGCTCATCTGGAGTTTTGATGATTTTCAGATGGTCCATTATGCCGTTCCCTCAGAATGTTTTCTTGCTGTACTCAGCGTGTGTTCCAACCCACTCCACCACGACGATCCCGTTTTGATAGCGCACTTTAACCACCAGCCGAAAATGGTTGCCTTTGATGTTGAAAATGACCCGGTTGTCCGCGAGAAAATCGGCGCTTGAGAATCGTTCCTTGATGTCTTTTGGCGTTTGCCAATCACCTCTTTCCGCTTCGGCAAACCAGGCTTCAAGGGCCTTGCGTGAGGAAGCGTGTTTGCGCATAAAGTCTGTCAGCTTGTTCCTGGCTAAGACCTTCATGGGATAAGAAAGTTCCTTTTTCGGGAATACTACGTTATTTTCCCGAAATGGGAAAATAACGTCTGATTATAAAAAGCAAAGCGATTGCTCGTAATGCCTTTCCTTGCCACGGTAGATCATTCGCGCAACGTCCCTTCGGCGATAGCTTCTGCCGACTGGCAGCGGGTGTCGCTGGCCAGGCTCAGAAGGATGTCTTCCTGACAGCTGTGTGAGTGTTTCGGGTAGAAAGTGCTGCGGGTTGTTGCTTGGTTTTGTAACGAGGTGGAGTTATTGTCAAATCTGGTGTATGACCATCAGGCAGCGTTCCTGCCAGATTGATCTTCCACCTGTATTCCATCCTGAAACTGCACGTTGTCCACGACCAGCTTCAGTTGGTCAAACCCCTTGATTCGCTTCCAGCGTT
>NZ_JADARC010000083.1:0-271 GCF_016464245.1 Marinobacter sp. bablab_jr003 | reverse complement strand
TTGGGTTTGTAGGGCCGTGCGGGCAGCACCGCGACCTGGTAGTGCGCCGCCAGTTGCTGGTAGCTGGGGTTCAAGTCCGGATCGTACCGACAGGCTTTGCTGACACCGCTGCGCAGATTATCCGGAATCACCATTTCCGGAACACCGCCGAAGTACTCGAAGGTGCGCACGTGACTCAGCAGCCAGTCCTGCAACCCCTGGCTCCAGGTGGCTTCGGCGTAGGTGTAATTGGAGGCACCTAGCACGGCGACGAACACCTGAGCCGTGCGGA
>NZ_JADARC010000082.1:0-1782 GCF_016464245.1 Marinobacter sp. bablab_jr003 | reverse complement strand
GGCAAAGTTGACGGGCACTGAGACTTCGGAGTAAGAAGAGAAACCCCGCGTCGCTACGCTCCGATGGGTGGCAGCCTTGCTCCGGTCCGGGTGGCAGGCTTCACGTGGAATGGGTGGCAACCTTCAGCGGTTTACGCACACAACGCGGTTACGACCAAGATCGGATGAAACCGAAAGCCGGATTTCGCCTGTTACAGAGTCAACTTCAGATCGAAGGTTCTGTTGCGCCTGGCTCAACAAGTCAATCGCTTGCTTGCAGTAAGGCAAGTATTTCTCGCCGGCGGCAGACAACCGCAACCTTCGCGTGGAGCGTACGAATAACTCTACACCCAGCTCCTGTTCTACGCGCTTTACTGCGGCGCTGGCTGTGGCAGCTCGCATATCAAGACTGGTGGCGGCAGCGGTAATGTTGCGGAATTCAGCGACCCGGTGTTTTTCAAGACAGTTGGCACTGATTTCTCCGTTTAAGCGACGTCTTTCTCTGGCACTCTCTTTTCCGGATTCAACGTTGTTGAGCCAACGGGCTCACAGTTTCTGATGGGGCGACGGCCCCATCGGCCTGGAGTTCTCTTTTTCGCCTGCTCCAGAACCCGCTGACGCTGGGCGAGGATAGCGGCATCCTCACCACTGTGGCGCTCATGCGGTGTTACGAATCGCAGCTTGCTGTGCTTGTGCTCATGGTTGTACCAGTTGACGAAGCGGTCGACCCAGCGACGAGCTTCCTCCAGGCTGTTAAATCCCGATGAAGGCCATCCCGGACGGTATTTCAGAGTCCGGAACAGGGACTCCGAGAACGCGTTGTCGTTGCTGACCCGGGGCCGGCTGTAAGACGGCAAGACACCCAGCTCTTCCAGCTTTGCTTTCATCGTCTGCGCCTTCATTGGGGCCCCGTTATCTGAGTGCAGCACCAGAGGCCGGTGGAGGCATTGCTCTCGCAGCAGGCAACGCTGCAACAGCCCGGCAGCATAGTCGCCGCTTTCAGTCTCGTAGACTTCGTAACCCACAATCTTGCGGCTGTATACGTCCTCAAACATGTACAGATAATAGAACTGCCCACGCACGGTTGAAGCGCAATATGTAATGTCCCAACACCACACCTCACACGGGCCGGAGGCATGATGTGTAGTCGCTTCCCGGGATCGCTGTGGCGCGAGGCTTTGTCCTCGATGGTTCAACTGGTTGGGGGCAGGTTACCAACTAGAGGCAACAGACCCTGAATCTGTTGCCTCTGGTAGAGGAATATCAAAATTCTTTCTTGTCCCCCCCATCCAAGAGCCACTTTTACCTCCTTGTAAGAACCATTTTTTACCCCTGGGCTTTGTACAGGCCGCTTAAACCCTGTAAATCCCGGCGCCTAACAGGCTTCGGCCTGATTGGTTCTGCAGCGGACATTTTTACCTTACATTGGTTCTACGCTGGGCATGCCGTTTCCACTTCAACAGGCCTCTCAGATCCCGATTTATAACGTTTCGGTGGAATGGGAGGGACAAACACTCAATCGACGCTTGGGAGCTGCGACCAGTCTGTTGTGTACGCCGGCGATAGATGTTCACGACGCATCGCATAAGACCCGGGGCCGGCTTCCCGAGCCATACACAGAGTTGCCCGGGATTTCCGGTTAATCGAATCCATCACCGCCATCAAGAGTTATGGTGATTTCTGGTGTATGGAAGCAGGCTGAAGGGGTGGCGTATCCTGTTGGTTGATCACCGCCAAGATCACAACCAACAGAGGAATGATACGCCATGTCCGAGTCTAACCTGCATGCTCTTTCACAACCAG
>NZ_JADARC010000081.1:0-4428 GCF_016464245.1 Marinobacter sp. bablab_jr003 | reverse complement strand
CTGGTTGTGAAAGAGCATGCAGGTTAGACTCGGACATGGCGTATCATTCCTCTGTTGGTTGTGATCTTGGCGGTGATCAACCAACAGGATACGCCACCCCTTCAGCCTGCTTCCATACACCAGAAATCACCATAACTCTTGCTAGTATTAAAAACTATATAGCTACTATAAGGTCAATGGGACAGATGATCCGTTGAGGAGTAAGCCTGATGCGCATTGGTCAGTTAGCCCAGATAGCGGGTATCGACACGCAGACGATCCGCTTCTATGAGCAGCAGGGCCTGTTGCCGCCGCCAGAACGGCAGGAGAATGGTTACCGTGTCTATACCGAGAAGCATGGCGAGTGGCTTGCCTTTATCCGCCGCTGCCGAATTCTGGACCTGTCACTGACAGAGATTCGCGAGCTACAGAGCTATCAGGACGACCCTCGCCAGCCTTGTACCGCCGTCAACGCCATGCTCGATGACCACATCTCTCATGTGCGGTCGCAGATAACTGCTCTGCAAGCGCTTGAGCAACAACTCGTTTCACTGAGGGCGAGTTGCAACGAGGGTCGGGAGATCAATGCCTGCGGCATCCTGACGGGGATCAGCGAGGAGAGCAAACAACAGCTGTATAGGGCTAGCTCAGGCCGTAAGGACTGAGCAGAGACATGCCGGACCTTGCAGTGACATTGTGAATGCATGGTGTGTTGATCGCGAAGCCTCACTGCGTATCTCGGCATGCGAACCTGGGCGTTGCTGCAAACTTGCAGGGGCCGTGAAGAAGAGTCGTCATCAACCAGGTAATCCGCTGAGCTGATGGTTGGTTCCGTCATCATGATATGAGCCAATCAACCAAAAAATCCGGATACCCCTTTTTTGGTGATTCCTTTGTCTATGTCATTTTCGATGACAACACCGATCTGTACTGGGCCCGCTCCCGGGTACTGGAGTACCTGAGCCAGGTGGCCGGGCAATTGCCCGATGCCGCCAAACCAGAGCTGGGGCCGGATGCAACCGGCGTTGGCTGGGTATACTCCTACGCCCTGGTGGACCGCACCGGTCAGCATGACCTGTCGGAACTGCGGGCTATTCAGGACTGGTTCCTGAAGTTTGAACTGCAAACCGTGCCCGGTGTATCCGAGGTCGCCAGCGTTGGCGGCATGGTGAAACAGTATCAGGTCGTGGTGAACCCGGACAGACTGCGGGCCCACGACATTACCCTGCAGCGCATCCATTCCGCCATCAACAGCGCCAACCAGGAAACCGGCGCCTCGGTGGTGGAGATGGCCGAGGCGGAATACATGGTACGGGTCACCGGCTACCTGCAGAACGAAGACGATCTGCGACAGGTCCCCCTGGGGGTCAACGACAACGGCAAGCCCCTGTTACTGAAAGACGTGGCCGATGTGCAGCTTGGCCCACAGGTCCGTCGCGGTATCGCCGAACTGAATGGGGAAGGGGAAGTGGCCGGAGGCATTGTGGTGATGCGTTTCGGTGAGAACGCCTTGAAAACCATCGAAGGGGTCAAGCAACGCTTGGAGGACATCAAAACCAGCCTCCCCGATGGTGTAGAAGTGGTTCCTACCTACGATCGCTCCACACTCATTAATAACGCCGTGGACAACCTGTATGGCAAGTTATTGAAAGAGTTCCTGGTGGTCGTCCTTATTTGCGCAGTATTCCTGTTCCATCTACGGTCGTCGCTGGTGGTCATCGTCAGTCTGCCCGTAGGTATCCTTGCGGCGTTCGTGGTGATGCACGCCCAGGGCATCAACGCCAATATCATGTCCCTCGGGGGTATTGCCATTGCCATCGGCGCCATGGTGGACGGGGCCATCGTGATGGTGGAGAACGTCCATAAACACATGGAGCGAACCCCGCTGACACCGGAAAACCGATGGGCCGTGATGTCGCGGGCCGCGGGTGAGGTGGGGCCCGCGCTGTTTTTCTCACTGATGATCATCACCGTGAGCTTTCTGCCGGTCTTCACCCTGGAGGCTCAGGAGGGCAAGCTCTTCGCCCCCCTGGCGTTCACCAAAACCTACGCCATGGCGGCGGCAGCCGGGCTGGCCATCACTCTCGTTCCAGTGCTGATGGGCTATTTCATCCGTGGCAAGGTATTGCCAGAACATCGCAATCCCATCAACCGACTGCTGATCGCCCTGTACCGACCGATTATCGGCTGGGCTTTGCGACGGCCGGCATTGATGCTTGCCGGAGGCCTGGTGGTGCTGATCATCGGCTTCTGGCCGGCCAACAAGCTGGGCAGTGAATTCATGCCGCCTCTGGACGAGGGGGATCTGATGTACATGCCCACCACCTATCCTGGTATCTCCATTGGCAAGGCCCGACAGATTCTGCAACAGACCGACAAGCTGATTGCCAGTATTCCGGAAGTGGAGACCGTGTTCGGAAAAATTGGCCGCGCCGATACGGCCACCGATCCTGCCCCGCTGACCATGATTGAGACCTTTATCCAGTTCAAACCACGGGACCAGTGGCGACCCGGCATGACGCCGGAATCTCTGCGCCGGGAACTGGACAGGACCGTCAGACTTCCGGGCCTTACTAACGCCTGGGTCATGCCGATCAAAACCCGCATCGACATGCTCTCCACGGGCATCAAGACCCCAGTCGGCATCAAGGTGGCCGGTCCTGACCTGGCGGTGATCCAGGGTATAGGGGAAGAGCTCGAGCGGGTGTTGACTGACATACCCGGCACAGCCTCTGCGTTTTCCGAGCGGGTGGCCGGCGGACGCTACATCAAGGTGGATATACAGCGCGAGGCTGCCGCTCGTTTCGGGCTGAATATCGCAGACATTCAATCGGTCGTACGTACCGCGATTGGCGGCATGAACGTGGCCAACACGGTGGAGGGTCTGGAGCGCTATCCCATCAATCTGCGCTATCCCCAGGGTTACCGGGATTCGGTGGAGCAGATGCGCCTGCTGCCGATGGTGACACCCAATGGCCAGCGTATCGCGTTGGCCGATGTGGCGGATATCCGGATCGACCAGGGGCCGCCCATGATCAAGTCGGAAAACGCCCGTATCAATGGCTGGACTCTGGTGGATATCGAGGGCCGGGATCTGGGCAGTTGGGTAAGGGAGGCGCAGTCCGTGGTGCAAGAACAGGTGGATCTACCTGCTGGCTACTCCCTGACTTGGTCTGGCCAATATGAGTATATGCAGCGGGCCAAGGAACGCCTGACGCTGGTGGTGCCGCTGACCCTGGCCATCATCATCATTCTGCTGTACCTGAACTTCCGCAACCTGACCGAGGTGGGCATTATTCTCGGCACCCTGCCATTCGGCATGATCGGTGGCATCTGGCTGATGTATCTGCTGGGTTACAACCTCTCCGTGGCCGTGGCCGTCGGTTTTATTGCCCTGGCCGGGGTGGCGGTGGAGATCGGAGTCCTGATGCTGGTGTACCTGAACCAGTCTCTGCATAACGCTTTGGAAACCGTGGATCATCAATCAGGCCAGCTGTCGGCAGATGCCCTGCGCAAGGCGATCAGTGACGGTGCTGCGCAACGGGTGCGTCCGATCATGATGACCTTCGCGGCCATTGTAGCTGGCCTGGTGCCCATCATGCTGGGCAGTGGCACCGGCTCAGAAGTCATGCAACGCATCGCCGGCCCGATGATCGGTGGCATGGTCACCACGTTGATCCTGACCCTGCTGCTGATTCCGGTGATTTTCTATCTCTGGCAGCGCGCATGGCTGAAAAAAATCGCCAAAAAAGGAACATTCCGATGATTAGACCCATTGGCATCCAAACCGTTCTGATCCTGCTGATCACAATGGCCTTGCCGATAAACGCCGAACCTATTGAGGTCGTTGACGATTGGGTTCAAGAGGCTCTGACCAATAACGCGACTCTGGGCGCGCAAAGATCTGTCGCCGAAATGTCAGAAGCCAAAGTGGAGGGCTCAGATACTTGGGCCGACCCGGTCATCAAGTATGGCATTGCGCCTGAAACTCTAGAGGGACCTAATACAGTTGGGCATCGCTTTGAGGTAAGCCAGCAGCTGCCCTGGCCGGATCATCTGTCGGCGTCTCGCAAGGCAGCGGAGGCCGGAATGCTTGCCGCCCAGCAGGAGACTCAGTGGCTAATAAGGCAGCTGACAGCTCGCGTTAAGGAGGCGTATGCATATTGGTGGTATACCAATGAAGCGATCAATCTCCATCATGAGACACGCGCTTTGGTCGAGCAACTGGCCACCGTAACGGAACAGAGGCTTGACTATGGCATCGGCTCGCAAAGTGAAATGCTCAGGGTCAAAACGGAGTTGGATACTCTAGGAGTCTGCGCGGCAGGAGCCACCTTCTGGCATAATACGTAAAAATTCTTCAGCACCGGAGAATCCGATGGGAACCACCTTCCGCCCCTATTCACCTGATCAGGAACTGCTTCTTCCCCCGAGCCTGAACGAGTGGCT
>NZ_JADARC010000080.1:0-398 GCF_016464245.1 Marinobacter sp. bablab_jr003 | reverse complement strand
TGCCCCTTTTAACCGGTTAACTGGCTGGATCGAAAGCGATGATGGAGCCGATCCGATATCGCGAACACTCCTTCCGGCCAGACAATGATCCGGTCTGGCGGAAACGAGGGCTCAAAACGTTTCTGCCGCGCAGACTCCTAGTGTTCCGTCTGGTTAATTCCTAAGCGGAAGTGCGCTATAATTCGAGCTATTATTTACGAGCTCGGAGACTCTGTTTTGGCCCGGAAACCAGCACCCTTTAATCTTACGGTAAACGATGCATATTCCGGCCCATCGTGAACACCCATTCCGGACGAACATGAACACCTATTCTGGTTCAACGTGAACAGTCATTCCGGTCGAAGATGAACACTTTCTGGTGATTTTCCGGAATCGGTGTTCACCATGCCGGAATCCGT
>NZ_JADARC010000079.1:0-514 GCF_016464245.1 Marinobacter sp. bablab_jr003 | reverse complement strand
TTGTAATGCCGGAAGTACCGGTGGAGCGCCTGCTTCAAGTGGCGTCCATCCTCGAAGGCTGTGAGGTAGACGCACTCGTGCTTGACGCTGCGCCAGAGCCGTTCCACGAAGATGTTGTCATGATAGCAGCCCTTGCCGTCCATGCTGATCCGAATGCCATGCTCCTTGAGAGCGCCTGTGAAGGCCTCACTGGTGAACTGGGCACCTTGATCAGTATTGAAGATTTCCGGCGTTCCATAGCGCTGTAGGGCTTCCTCCAGGGCATCGATGCAGAAGTCTGTGTCCATGGTATTGGAGACCCGCCAGGACAGCACCTTACGGCTGTACCAGTCGATAATGGCGACCAAATACATGAAGCCTCGGGCCAGCGGCACGTACGAAATATCCGTTGCCCACACCTGGTTGGGGCGGTCGATTTTCAGCCCTTTGAGCAGGTACGGATAAACTTTGTGCCCGTCGCCCGGAATGCTGGTTCTGGGGCGTGGATACACCGCCTGAATGCCCATGGTGCGCA
>NZ_JADARC010000078.1:0-2786 GCF_016464245.1 Marinobacter sp. bablab_jr003 | reverse complement strand
TTGTAATGCCGGAAGTACCGGTGGAGCGCCTGCTTCAAGTGGCGTCCATCCTCGAAGGCTGTGAGGTAGACGCACTCGTGCTTGACGCTGCGCCAGAGCCGTTCCACGAAGATGTTGTCATGATAGCAGCCCTTGCCGTCCGGCTGATCCGAATGCCATGCTCCTTGAGAGCGCCTGTGAAGGCCTCACTGGTGAACTGGGCACCTTGATCAGTATTGAAGATTTCCGGCGTTCCATGGCGCTGTAGGGCTTCCTCCAGGGCATCGATGCAGAAGTCTGTGTCCATGGTATTGGAGACCCGCCAGGACAGCACCTTACGGCTGTACCAGTCGATAATGGCGACCAAATACATGAAGCCTCGGGCCAGCGGCAGTAGAGTAAGAGGCAGGGCGTAGTCGAACTATCTCCCTGCCTCTCCTCTCCGAACCGGACGTGCACCTTTCAGCGCATCCGGCTCTCCGCTTAAACGCTGGCGAAGGCCATAGCAACTTCGGGAAAGCGAGAGGTCCACGTGTTTCTGGACTCTGTCCTCAGGTAGGGATTACCCTCTGGAAGACGCCAACGGAATCGCTTTTTCCCGTGACCGACGAGTCGGTACAGGATGGCGCCACTGAATAGCCCCTGATTGGTTTTGCCATACAGCACCCAAGTCTTACTTTGACCTGAAGCCGGGGCTTTGAACCAATGACGCATCAGCGGTTTGAGCCGGGAGCGATATTTGCGGCCCAGCCAATGGGCCAGTTTCCAGAACACGACACCATCGATGTAGCTGAAGACTTTCGCTTTGTAATCGACGAACTGGTAGAACGCCGCCCAGCCTTTCAGCTTTCGGTTGATGGATTCGACCATGTCGATTTTGCTTTCACTATAATTGCCTGACAGCTTGGCGGTTAAAGATGCTGCAAAGTTACGTGCCTTATCCCGGGGGATTGTCGTCACCACCCGCATGTCGCCATAGCGGCTCCGCTTGCGGATGATGCGATGCCCCAGGAACACGAAGCCGTCATTCACATGGGTAATCTTGGTCTTATCCATGTTCAGTGTCAGCTTGAGAGTTCCTTCCAGCATCTCCCGGCATTCTTCTCTAATCGCCTCTGCCTGGGCTTTGGTGCCCTTGACGATAACCACAAAGTCATCGGCATAGCGGCAGTAGGCGACGGCTGGCTTCCATTGTCGGTTCTCTCGGATGGCTGAGCTTCGACCGATTCGGATACTGTGGTTCCAGTACCATCGATCCTTTCGGGCCTTTTTGCCGAGGTAGCGCCTATTCAGGTACTGATCGAACTCATGCAACATGATATTCGATAGCAGTGGCGATATAACACCGCCCTGAGGTACGCCCTCACTTGCTGCCCGGAAAAGACCTGCATCAATATGACCGGCTTTTATGAATCGCCAGAGAAGGTTCAGGAACCGTCGGTCCCTGATTCTGCGACGTACAGCTTTCATCAGAAGCCGGTGATGCACGGTATCAAAGTAGCTGGACAGATCCCCTTCAATGACCCAGCGTCCGCGCGTTTCCTTATTGTCCGTCAGTTGCAGTTTCACTGTACGGATCGCGTGATGAACGCTCCGCTCCGGTCGGAACCCGTAGGAGAGCGTATGGAAGTCGCTCTCCCACATGGGCTCCATCGCCATTAACATGGCCCGTTGAACGATGCGGTCGCGTAGGGTCGGGATACCCAGTGGTCGTTGCTTGCCGTTGGCCTTTGGGATATACACCCTTCGGGCCGGTAACGGCTGGTAAACATCGGAGAGTAAATCACTCCTGATCTGTTGAAGAATAGCCGGCAGCCTGTCCTGCACAGTCAGCTTGATCTCTCCGTCTATCCCGGGCGTGTTTGCCCCTTTGGAAGACAGAGTGACCCGAGCCGCTTCTGCGAGCCAGTCAGGCTGTGCTATCAGGCGCAACAACCTGTCCACCCGGCGGGTGGGGTCGGTTGTTGTCCAGGTCGCTAGCTTGCGTTGCATTTCGCTGATTATCAAAGGTCTTCACCTTGTTTGGTCAGGTAGTTTGCTTGGCAAACACGTTTAAACTGCTCCCCTTCGCCATGTAATGGGCTTTCCCCATCGCGGACTACTACGGGAGCTCCGCCAGTCAACTTGGCATCGGGGTCATGCCCCCTTGGCATCCAATATTGACCTTCCCCGGTTTACCTATCTGGACTCCAGCATGCTGAGGAGGCTGCCCATCGCACTCTTTACCCTTGCTTGCCGCAAGTTGACAGGAAGCACCAGTCCAATCTGTGATGGATACTGCTGAACCGAAGCCCGAGCTACCAATTTGGACTTCTTCGTTTGGCAGCGCCTATGCGTCATGCTGCCCAACCTTCCCGTACGGCTTATCAGGTCACGTAAGCCGTGGTGACATTTCAACCCACAGAGGCGGATGAATGGGTTCATGTTCTTCAGCCTTTCAGTACTCAGCCTTGAGGATCATCTTGGCTTAGTGACCTCGCCTCAATCCCCGTTGTCAGCGGGTTACATCACCCTGCGGGCATACCGCAGGTCACTGCCGCTCAGGCTCACCACCCTCACAGTGGGTGGGATTGATTGGTTACTTCCTCCTGAATTACCGGTTCAATATTCCAGATAGACTCGTGGTCCATTTGAGCTTCCATGCTCGCCCTGGACTCCGGGCACACCGTACGAAATATCCGTTGCCCACACCTGGTTGGGGCGGTCGATTTTCAGCCCTTTGAGCAGGTACGGATAAACTTTGTGCCCGTCGCCCGGAATGCTGGTTCTGGGGCGTGGATACACCGCCTGAATGCCCATGGTGCGCA
>NZ_JADARC010000077.1:0-13455 GCF_016464245.1 Marinobacter sp. bablab_jr003 | reverse complement strand
TTGTGAAAGAGCATGCAGGTTAGACTCGGACATGGCGTATCATTCCTCTGTTGGTTGTGATCTTGGCGGTGATCAACCAACAGGATACGCCACCCCTTCAGCCTGCTTCCATACACCAGAAATCACCATAACTCTTTGAGCGAGGCTGAAAAGGCAATGTTTTCGGATCGTCAGCCTTCACAAAATGACTATAGAGTAACGCTAACATCACCAGTAATCAGCAAGTTCAACCTTGGTCAAACTTCTCAAGGGAGCACCCAAGCCAGTGTCGGGAAGCAAAAGACAGGTTTGAGGCTCGGCATCCAAGAGCTCGAATATACCCACATCAATATCCAGACTTCTAAGACGTCCGCATGGAGCGTAGATCAGTATAATTTGACCCAAAATACCCCGTTGAAGAAAGTTAAAACTTGGGTTGCCGTGCCGGAACAAAATTCAGTGCATTTTCTGGTTGAGCGAAATCTAGTGGGAGGTGAAACCCGGGCGCATGGGTATATGGAAAAGCGTACCATTAGCCTGAGGGTTGTCTTACAGGCCCGTCTCGAAAGTGAAGTTGGGGAGTTCTGGTTTCCGACACCCGTACTAGATGAATACGAACCGTTCGACGCGGTGAAACATGAAACGCTTCCCGATAAGAAGCAACAGGTACTCAACCCATTCAATAATGATCCTGTACCGTATTGGATTATTAAAGAGGTTACCGTGTGAGTCAGAATGTTAACAACTTCGGTTATAAGAGCTGCGGAAGGCGGGACGATCATATTCCTTCCATTCCCGAACCTGTGAAAAGCAGAAGGCGCTTTGGGCAAGATCTACAACCTGTTGGCGATTATGCAGACGTTCAGCCTTTCTACCGAGTTTGTGAGGATGTGGGGGCTGTTCAACATCAGGACAAGAGTGACCCAGAGGTTTTTCATTCTGATGATTGGTGGTGGAATCAGCGTCGAATTCGTTTTCTCAGTGGCAAGGCATTCGTTGGTCTTTCAGCTTTACTGTTACTAATACCTTACGCTTGGGGCGGTCTAGTGCTCGTCGGTGGTGGGGTGTCGGCGATCTATTTGGCTAATTTAGTCGAACTCCCGAAGTTACTGAAGTTCGTGTTAATTCTTCTAGCTGGCTTTGGATGGATAGCGGCTTCTCTCTTCATCCTTATAAAAACCACACCTTGGGTCATGGGCGCTTTCGCCCTGCTACTCAGACCCTTTGACAAACTCCTCAGCAAGCTCCTGGACCGAGGCCTCGAAGCCGGAGAAAGCTACTTCAGTCGTGAGACGGGTGAAGTGAGCTTTGCGATGCCGGGCGGCAAGAAACTGACAGCACCCTTTGAGGAGTTCGATGCCTACGTGGAGCGAGTCATTGAAGCCGGCGGTATCTTTTATCGCCTGATGTTCGTGCATCGCTATACCGCCAAAGAATTCAGCCAGACGTCCCTGAGCCGGGTCGAGCCCTCGAAGGAAGAGGTGATGGCGTTGTGGGACATGCTTCAACGCTACATGGACACCTCCCAGCCCCTACCTGATATGCCAAGACTGGAGCCGTTCCGGCATCTGGACCCGGTCACTGCGGAGCATGACCAGCGCATCGGGCGTAATCCCCGATTCTGGCGAGACCTGGATCTGGAAGCCTGGAAAAAAGGCGAAGGTGCTGAGTGGTTGAAGCGCCAGGTGGAGTATCCGTGGGATAAGCGCAAATGCAAACTTACGCCGCAACTGGGCAAGATATCGATGGAAGAATACCGCAAACTACGACCGGCCGAGGCTTGGCCGATTTGAGTGGCATGGATGACTGAAAAGAAACAGCGGTCCGGAGTGAGCGACACGGCCTTCAGGGCGATGGAGATCGGGCCCTTGCCGATCTCGCCAAAAGAACGAACACGAGTTGGCGACGAGCTGCAGCCGTATGGTGCGTACGCGAACCTTAACCCATACCACAGAACCGTGGAGGATATTGATACCGTTCAGTCCAGTGAACGAGACGATCCAGAATTCTATAAGGAACACTGGTGGTGGGATCACCAGCGATTGCGTTTCCTCAATGAAAAAACGGGGCTTAAATTTTTAATATTGCTGTTGCCATTTACCTGGATATTCACACTTCTTATCGGGGGGGTGGCTTTAGTTGGTTGGAGTGTAATTAGTGTTTCTGACCATTTTGAGTTGCCAGCCTTTCTTTTCATGTTATTGCTCTTAGTATTGGTGCCATCGTGGATTTTCTTTGCATTCTGGATCATTCCCAGCACTACCAACTGGCTTATGACCAACGTCGTTGGAGCTATCCTGAAACCATTCGAGAAAACCCTGGAAAAGAAGTTGGACGAAACCCTGGAAGATGGCTGCAGCGAGTTCAACCGGGTCACCGGGCAGGTAAAGTTCGCCCTAGGCAAGGGACGTTCTTTTGAGGCACCGTTTGTGGAGTTCGATGCCTACGTGGAGCGAGTGGTCCAGCGGGGCGGTATCTTCTACCGGCTGATGTTCGTGCATCGTTACACCCAGAAGCAATTCAACAAAACCTCCCTGAGCAACATTGAAGCAGAGAAAACTGAGGTGCTGGCCCTGTGGGATATGTTGCAACGCTACATGGACGTCACCCAACCCCTGCCAGACATGCCCCGGTTGGAGCCGTTTCGCCACCTGGACCCGGTGACCGCCAAGTACGACCAGACTACTAGCCGTAACCCCCGCTACTGGCGAGACCTCGATCTGGAGGACTGGCAGAAGGGAGAGGGTGCGGAGATATTGAAAAAGCAGCGGCAGTATGCGTGGGGCCGCAGGCAATGCAGAGTCACTCCGCAATTGGGCAGCGTGGATATGCCCACCTATCGCCAAAGTCGGCCTGAAACAGCCTGTGTTGTGTAAAGCCCTCCTTCAGGTTTTGGTTGGAACTCGAATGGCTACGTTTGCCCACTGAGGAATAGTTTTGTGCTGAAACCCAACCAGGTCAGCGTATGAATGCACAACAGCCCGTGTCCTGTTTTTCAGACACTGCATTTCGGGCAACTGAGATTGGGCCCTTGCCAAAATCCCCCAAAGAGCGAGCAAGGGTTGGAGAGGACCCCGCAACTGGGCAAGATTTCGATGGGTGAATACAGAAAACTACGCCCGGCTGATGCCTGGCCGATTTAAAGGCCCTTATTGCCCCCGTGGTTCCCTTTCGTGTTGCAAAATGCAACACCTGTAGTAATCCGTGCATACGGTTAGCTGAAAACATTCAGGAGGGCACCATGGCGACAGCAATTCGAATTGACGACAAGCTGATCCGTGAAGCATCAGCGGAGGCGCAGATTCAACGTCGCTCGACGCCCAAGCAGATCGAATACTGGGCGGAGATTGGGAGGGTTGTGGCTGGAGAGGTCTCAGCAGAGGATCTGATTTCCATTGTGCAGGGTAATCGCCGGGTGAGGGTAGAGCCGTTAGTTCCAGAGCCGGTGTCCAGTGATGACTTATGGGCTGAGGTTGATGCGGCTCGTGACTCGGGTGAGCTTGCTAAGGCTATCGCTCACAGTCGAACAGTATATCAGTGCTCGATAGACCCGCCCGGCTATCTCGAAGCCATTCACCCTGACGGTACTCGTGAATTAGTGCAATCTTTCTCGTCAAGCAAATGAGGCCAAAGGCCACTCCCCCGGCACCAAAAACCACCGCCCCCGCTCAACCCAACACCCAAGCCCCGGCTGCCACTCCACCCGAGCAAACAACACTGGCACGCCCTTAGTCTCCACAAACTCCAGCGCCTCCCGGGCTGCTCGAACATCAGGCTGCTCACTCTGCCTCCAGGGCCCAATCCAATGGGGCTTTTTCAACGGCACCCAGCCGGTCAGGTCTGAGTTCTCCAAATCGCGGGCATAGCACCAGCGCCCTTGCAAATGCTCCGTCGGCACGTAATCCGGCAGTTCCACCCGATCACCGGGATAGAACAGGTAACCCGGCATAAACACTTTCGGGGTAATGGCCTCTGAAATCCCCAGCTCTGCCAGCAACGCCTGAGCCTCCACCCGCTGCGCCATGGGGCTTTGGTGGCTCAGTATTCGGTGTGCTTTCAGGTCCAGCCGGTCCTTAGCGTTGGGGCCGTACCATCGGGTGCCGGTTTCGCCTTCGTTCACGCCCAGATAGTATTTAATGGCGATCTCGTGGTGTTCCAGGCAATGGGTCTGGCGGTTACGCACTACGAAGTCCAGCTCGCCAATGGTTCGGTTGTCGGCTTTGATTTGCTGGTTCTTCAGTAACAGCTCCCACCCCAGCACGTCCTTCAGAAGCACTTCATACAAACGCTCAAAGTAATGGCCTAACCGCCGCTCTGCGGTCAGGGCTAGCCTTGCGGGCATGAGTTCCGGGTGCTGGTCCCAGTGCTGCAATCGTTCCAGGTAGTCGTCAGGTAACCATTGCGACGGAGAGAAAGATACAGGGGCTTCGAGCAACTGCGGTGCAGAGCACAGCCACGCCAGGTGGCGCACGACGGGTGTCTGAAAGGTGAGGAGGGTTTCGATATCTGCGTTTGTCGTCATGGCCCGAGAATAACGTAAACTGTGGTGGTTTAAGAGCCATTAAATTCAGGAGCCAACCATGCAATACCTGCATACGATGATTCGAGTCAGCAATCTGGACGACACCCTCCATTTCTTCTGCGACCTGCTGGGTATGGTGGAAATCTCCCGTAAAGACAGCGAGCAGGGCCGCTTTACACTGGTGTTCCTGGCCGCTCCGGAAGACGAAGCCCGTGCCCGGGAAAATCAGGCACCGATGGTGGAGTTGACCTACAACTGGGATCCGGAGGAATACACCGGCGGCCGTAATTTCGGGCACCTGGCATTCCGGGTAGAGAACATCTACGAGCTGTGCGAAAAGCTCCAGGCCAATGGCGTAACCATCAATCGCCCGCCCCGTGATGGTCACATGGCCTTTATCCGCACGCCGGATAATATCTCCATTGAGCTGTTGCAGAAAGGTGACGCACTGGAGCCTCAGGAGCCCTGGGCCAGCATGGGTAACACCGGTACCTGGTAAGTGGTGTTGTGAGACGCAGTTCACACTTTTGACGCCGCCCCCGGGCGGCGTTACCAAAGCCTGTTCATATAACGCCCGCTTATCATTTGTTGACTTTTGCACCTTCGGGTACACAAACAACAACAAATGAGGTGGCCGTTATGTTCTCCAGAAATGCACTGGTAGCAGCCGTTGTCCTTGCCCTGGCCGGTTGCGGTGGTTCTGGTTCGGATTCCGCATCAGTGTCGTCCGGCACAGGTTCGGAAAATGCCCAACCCGCAAAACCCGGTGGCCCCAGAGCGCTGCCAGAGGGCGAAGGCGAAATCCGGGTGCTGTCTAACCGGGCAGACCTGATCAGTGGCGGTGACGCGCTGGTGGAGGTTGTGGCGGAAAACCTGCAGGATGCCCGGGTATTCCTGAATGATGAGGATATCACCGGGCAGTTTCAGGAAGCTGGAGAAGGTGCATGGCGTGGCCTGGTTAACGGCCTCAAGCTCGGCAGTAACACGCTGGAAGTGTTGCTGGAACGCGGCAAAAGCCGGATTGCCACCACCATTACCAACCACCCCAAGGGTGGTCCGGTTTTCTCCGGCCCCCAGGTTCAGCCCTGGAACTGTACTAACGCGGCGGCAGTAGATGAGGCCTGCAATCAGCCACCGGAGTTCAGTTTTAAATACGTGCCCGCAGAGCAACTCACCCGGCTGTTCACCGAATTTGACCCGGAGGATCCAGGGCTGCCGGATGCCTTCCTGCCATACGACCCTGAAAACCCACCTGCCGATGAGGACATCGCCACCATCACCACTGATGAAGGTATGGAGTTGCCGTTCATTGTGCGGGTAGAGACGGGTGTGCTGAACCGCGACCGCTATCAGGTTATGTCACTCTATCAGCCCGGTGAGGAATGGACGGCGTTGGCTCCCCAGGAACAGTGGAACGGTAAGGTTCTGGTTCACCACGGTGGAAACGTGGGGGTGAGCTATGGCATGGGCAATCCCCCGAATGGCGATGTGTCGGGCCTGACCAACGGCAACGAGCTGTTGCTTGGCGACAGTATTTCAGTGGCCCTGGCCCGTGGCTTCGTTACCCTTTCCACTGCGCAGTCTAACCTGGGGCATAACGCTAACCTGGTGACGGCAGCTGAATCCCTGGTGATGACCAAGGAGCATATCGTCGAGCAGTACGGGCCGATTCGCTACACCATCGGTACCGGTTGCTCCGGAGGCGCAATTGCCCAGCAACATGTTGCCAATGCCTATCCTGGGATCTATCAGGGCCTGATCGTGCAGTGCTCTTATCCGGATGTCTGGACAACCGCTACCCAGTTTGCGGATTACAACCTGATCAGCAATTACCTTGGCTTGCAGGCACCGGAAAGCCCTGAGGATGCCCCGGGGTTCTTTGAAGGGTTGCTGAACAATGGCCTGCTGCCTACTCAGTGGCCGTTTCTGTATGGTCACTTGCCCATCAATCCGGTGGTTTCGGACCTGGCATTTTTCCCCGCCGCGTACCCGGATCAGGAGGATTGTCCGAAACTGCCTGATGGCGTTGAGGTGTATCACCCGGAAGAGCGGCCGGGCGGTCTTCGCTGCGGCTTGATCGATTATATGAAGAGCCAGTTTGGTGAGCGGTCTCCGGAAGTCTGGTCGCCAAATGAGCAGCTGCTGGGGTATGGCTTTGGCGGCATCCCTTTGGACAACGAGGGCGTACAGTATGGCCTTCGGGCGCTTCAGGAGGGATTGATCAGCGGGCAGCAATTCCTGGACCTGAACCGTGAAATCGGTGGCTTTAACGTCGATATCGATTACCAGCCCGGGCGTACCCGCGGTGACTTGCAAGCGATCACCAATGCCTACCGGACCGGTGCGATCAATACCGGGGAAAACTTCGAAGGCGTGCCGATTATTGACCTGCGTGGGCCGGATCCCGGTTTAGCCCACGATGCCTACCACTCGTGGCAGACCCGGGCCCGTATAGAGGCAGTGCAGGGCCACTCCCTCAACCATGTGATCTGGTACGGTGCATTCCCCATTGCCGGCGATACGGTGTTTACCACGGAAGCGCTCCTGGTGATGGACCAGTGGCTGGCGGGTATAGAGCAGGATGAACAGGGTGGCGAGTTGCCGGAAAAACTGGTTCGAAACCGCCCGGACACTGCCCGGGATCGTTGTCTCTCTTTGTCTGGAGTAACGGCGGACTCCGGCCTGGTGCTGCCGTTGACTGGTGGCTTGCTCTACCCGGACCCGGTTGTTCCGGGGCTCGAGTATTTGCCCACCTTGCCGCCGGAAGTCGGCCAGATTCTGGATGTTGCAACTGGCCAGGTGTGCGGTTTGGACCTGGGAGACCTTGGGTTGCCTTCCCTGGTGACCGATGTTTTGGCACCCATTACCAACCACGTCGTTGAGCTGCAAGCGTTGCTGGTACAAACCCGCTTCGGCACCCCGCGCACAGTTGCCGGCGATGATATCCGTACCCTGAACAACAAGTGTCAGCTGAAACCGGTTGATCCGGCCGATTACCCCGTCAATCTGACAACCGGAGTGTTGAATTCTGAAAACTTCGCCAAGCGCGTGGCAGAGATCTTCCCCAACGGCGTTTGTGATTACAGCAAGCCGCCGGTAGGGCAGGTGCCTACACAGGTTTGGTTGCAGTACGGCAATCCGGAGCAAGTTGTCTACGGAGGGGAACCGTTACCGGAGTCGGAAACGGCCGTGAGCGGCTGGGCTTCGGATGCTTTTGAGGTCACCCTCTCGCAGTGAGATAGCCCGGAGCAACGACAAATCCTTGCGCCAGTCATCAAAACCGCCGGCTTGTCGTTGCTCAGGCTCTCTCGGGCCTCTAGAATTTGCGACCGTTTTCACAATCGCATCAGGAAGATGCGCCTCTCATGACCAAGGAAGGAGTTGCCGAATGGATGATTGGCAAGCTTGCCTGTCTCCGGCCTGCCAGAGTGCATTGGTTCAGGCCCGGGACAGCGTCGACCGCCGCGGCGGTTCGGTAATCACTGCAGAAGATTTCCTGTTGGCGTTGCTGGACGCGATTCCGGACATCGCCCCGTTTCTCAAGCGCCAGGGTGTCGACCTGGACGAACTGGTGCGCACCATTCAGGGCGAACAGCCAATCGTGACCGAAGTCCGGGGTGATGGCGACCTGTCTTCCCAGCTGATTTACTGGATTTCCGGAGCCCGGGAGACTTATGGGGTGTCCTGGCTCGAGTGGCCGCACCTGCTCAGGCAGTTGGCGTCGGGTGCTGAACGGCTGCAGGACAAAGCCTATGTGGCGGTGCTGGAACTGGTCAGCCATTGGCCGGCGCAGCATGAGGAACCACCGGCACCGGTTGTCGGCGTGGATCAGGACATTACTCCCTTAACGGTTACCGATCCGGCCTGGCTCGAGTTGGCAGAAGAAGTGGTGGTCATCACCGCAGCCAACTCCCGGGCGCTGATCTGGCTGAAGGGCGATGCCGGGGCCGGTAAAACCAGTTGGTTGAGCGTGCTGAAGTCCATGCCCGGTTTTCTGTGGGTTCAGGTGGACCCCCGACGGCAGGCCGAGATTATGGCGTCAGACCAGCCAGTCGCACCAACAGCTGAAGCCGGCCCGCTACACTGGCCTGCCCTGGTACTGGACAACGTGTCTCCTGCCGGGTTGCTGGAGCTGATTCAGCAGCCGGAGGGTGTGGTGCATGAGCTGGTTACTGGCTGGCAGGGCCCGGTGCTTCTGTTGTCTGAAGATAACGGCGATTCAGGTGCACCGGAGCGATTGGCTCAGTCGCTGGGCCGGGCCATCGATTCGCTTATGATGCCGGAGATGAGTGCAACCCAGCGCAAGGCCATCCTGATGGCGCACCAGCCGGCAATTGAGAAACGATGGAACATCCAGCTGTCTTCGGCAGCAGTAGACTATGCCAGCTCCCGGAACAGCCGGATGGTTGCGCGGCCCGGTGGCATGCTGGAATGGGTGCGCCGGGCGGCAGCGCGGCTTGACCTGTTTGCCAGTCGGGGGCCATTGGGCGCCCTGGCGGTTGCAGGCCAGCAGGATGCGCTTCGGCGCCAGTCGTTGGTGGCGCTGGCGAGGGGTGATGATTGGGCGGTTTCCGATCAGGAACTGGCCCGGTTATCGATTCAGCAGGCGGCCGCGGAAGTCGGCTGGCATGAACGTCAGCGTTCTGGAACCCTGCGGCGCCTTCTGGCGGAAGATCTGCGCGAGGAACTCGAACGATGGGTTGCAGGCAAGCCCGGGCCGGTTCACTATGTGCTGCATTGTGAACAACAGCATGGAGAATCCTCGGGTGCAGGATCTGGAAATCTATATTCGTGACCTTGAGTCGGGCGCGGTATCGCGCTGGCTGGAAGGCCAGCTTGACCAGTTGCAGCTGGATGATTCTGACGTGTCATCGGTGGCGAAGGGTACGGCTTCCTTCAACGGCGCTCGCCTTCGCATCAGTTTGTACCCCGGTGCCTTTGGCAAACGATTTACCTCTCTGGTACTGGAAGGTGAAGACCTGCCCTGGAACAGTGATCTGGAATGCGCCCGAAGTGCCTGGCGGGCGATGGAGGGTGAGATCCGTTGCAGTCTGGGTGACTGGAAAGAAGGCGATCCGGTAGAGGATGAAAAGTGGTGGCGGTTGGATCACCGGGGTGAGCAGCAGGTGGTGTGGAACTGACGGTTTAACTACCCATATAACGCAAAAAGGCAGCCAACTGGCTGCCTTTTTGCTGTCTTCAGAGCAGAATTATTCGCTCAGGATAGACACGTTGTCGGCTTGCAGGCCTTTGTCAGCTTCAACCACGTTGAAGCGAACCAGCTGGCCCTGGCGCAGAACACGACGGCCACGGCCACGGATGGCGCGGAAATGTACGAAGATTTCGTCGCCACTGTCACGAACGATAAAGCCGAAGCCCTTCTTCACGTTGAACCATTTGACGGTACCTTCTTCGTTGCCTTCCGGGGTGCTGTCGTCAAAATCGTCTTCGTCGTCATCGTAGGTGTTGGCAGGCTGGCTGGCACGGGCCGGACGGCTTTGGCTGCGGGCATTGTTTGCGGTTGCAGGCTGCTTGCCGGCCAGTGCAATTGCCAGGAAGCCGGCAACGGCGAAAAGAACGAAGGCAATGATGTAGGCGGCAATGCCACCGCTGGCGCCCAGGGCCTCAAGGCCTTCGCCAATGGCGAGCAGGCGCAGGGGGTCCGGAGTGGTGGTAAGCAGAAGGCCCAGTATAAACGGTGCCGGAATCGCGATCAGAACAGCAACGAGGATCGCCTTGGCTGGATTACGCATTGGCTGATTATTCTCCATGATTTTACAGTAACGATAAAAAGCCGGGCATCAGGTAACATGGCATGTCCGGCCGATGAGCGCCGCCTGGCCAGAAACCCGGCTGTGGCGGTAAAAGGCGGCATGATACCAGATTACTGAAAGGGCTGACCAAACCTCATGAGCAAAAACACCCTCGAAGACAGAATTGCGGAACTGGAAATGCGACTTGCGTTCCAGGATGACGTGATTAATACCCTGAGTGAGCAGGTGGCCAGGCAGGAAATGGATATTCGGGAGCTGTGGGATGCGAAGAAGACGCTGCACAAGCAGCTGAAGGATATTTCGCCGTCCAATATCCGGCCGGAGGAGCAGGAGGTGCCGCCTCCTCACTACTGATTCCGGAGTTGGCCGCCGGCTCCGGGGTCAGACCCCCGCGCGGCCCTAAGGCCCAAAGACGCGCGTGGGTCTGACCCCTTTGTGGCACGAAATCACCCCAGCAGTTCCACCAGTATCTGCTCGTAAATCTCTGACAGGGTATCCAGATCGTCAGCCTTCACGCATTCGTCCACTTTGTGGATGGTGGCGTTGATGGGGCCGAGTTCGACGACCTGCGCGCCGGTGGGGGCGATGAAGCGGCCGTCTGAGGTGCCGCCGGAGGTGGAAAGCTCGGTTTCGCGGCCGGTGACGGTGCGGATGGCGTTCTGGCTGGCAGACACGAGGGCGCCTTTGTCGGTCAGGAAGGGACGACCGCTGAGGTGCCACTGCAGGTCGTACTTCAGGTTATGGCGGTCCAGCACGGCCACTACCCGCTCTTCCAGGCTTTCTGCGGTGTTCTCCGTGCAGTAGCGGAAGTTGAAGTGCACCAGGCATTCCCCGGGAATGATGTTGCTGCCAACACCGGACTCAATGCGGGTAATCTGGAACGTGGTCGGCGGGAAGAAATCGTTGCCGTTGTCCCAGAATTCCTTTGCCAGGGCATCCAGTGCCGGTGCCACGGTGTGCACCGGGTTTTCCGCCATGTGCGGGTAGGCTACGTGGCCCTGTACCCCGTGTACGGTCAGGTAGCCGTGCAGGGAGCCACGGCGACCGTTCTTGATGACGTCGCCCACCTGGTGCGTACTCGACGGCTCACCGATCAGGCACCAGTCCATTTTCTCGTTTCGGGCTTCCAGGGTTTCCACCACCTTTACCGTGCCATCCTGGGCCGGGCCTTCTTCGTCGCTGGTGATCAGCAACGCGATAGAGCCCCGGTGGTTCGGGTTGTTCGCTACAAAGCGTTCGCAGGCGGTTACGAAGGCGGCCAGGCTGCCTTTCATATCCGCAGCGCCCCGGCCGTACAGGTAACCGTCTTTGATCACCGGCTCAAATGGCGCGTGGGCCCAGTGCTTCTCCGGGCCGGTCGGAACCACATCGGTATGGCCGGCAAAGGCCAGCACAGGCCCCTCTGAACCCTTGCGGGCCCAGAGGTTATCGGTGTCACCAAACCGCATGTTCTCGCCAGCAAAGCCCAGAGGTGCCAGGCGGGACATCATCAGCTCCTGGCAGCCAGCGTCATCCGGCGTTACAGACGGCCGGCTGATGAGATCCATGGCGAGTTCTAGGGTAGGGGACAGGGACATGTGACGGCCTTTAGTTGTTAGCGTGCAGTTCTTCGTTCAGTTCAATCGCGGTTTTGTTGGTCTTGCACTCGACCGCGCCGGTCAGGCTGTTGCGGCGGAACAGCAGGTCGTTCTTGCCGGCCAGGTCGCGGGCTTTGATGACTTCCACCAGATCGTTGTTGTCGTCCAGCAGGTTCACCTTGGTGCCGGCGGTGATGTACAGGCCAGCTTCAACCGTGCATCGGTCGCCCAGGGGGATACCGATGCCGGCGTTGGCGCCCAGCAGGCAGTTTTCGCCTACGGAGATGATGATGTTACCGCCGCCAGACAGGGTGCCCATCGTGGAGCAGCCGCCACCCAGGTCGGAGCCCTTGCCGATGATCACGCCGGCGGAGATGCGGCCTTCGATCATGCTGGTGCCTTCGGTACCGGCGTTGAAGTTGATGAAACCTTCGTGCATTACGGTAGTGCCTTCGCCCACGTAGGCGCCCAGACGAACCCGGGAGGTGTCGGCGATGCGCACGCCCTTGGGTACCACGTAGTCGGTCATCTGTGGGAACTTGTCTACAGATTTCACTTCCAGGGTGCGGCCTTCAATACGGGCTTGCAGCTGGCGCTCCGGCAGCTCATTCAGGTCGATGGCACCTTCGTTGGTCCAGGCCAGGTTCGGCAGCAGGCCGAAAATGCCGTCCAGCTTCAGGGTGTGTGGCCTGGCCAGGCGATGGGAAATCAGGTGCAGCTTCAGGTACACCTCTGGGGTGCTGGAGGCGGTGTCGTCTGTCGCCAGTACGGTAACCACCACCGGGCGCTTGCTGTTGGCAGCCTGCTCGGCCAGCCTGGCCTGCTCGGTCTGGCCCAGCTGGCGCAGGGCGTTAGCAAACTGGCTCAGCTGCTCTGTGCCGGCTTCGATGGCCTGGTTGCCGCCTTTGTAGTCCAGCGCGGTTTCAACCACGTCGATCAGGTCTTTGCCTGGGGTCATGATCGGCTGCTGGTAGTATACCTCCAGCCACTCGCCCTGGTTGTTCTGGCTGCCGATGCCAATGCCGAATGCAAAACTCATCTGATCTGCTCCTGTACTAAAAATTTAAGAATGATTTCCGTGGCCGAAAAAAGTCAGTCAGCCCACGCAGCCCACTGGTCTGCGTTAAAGCCCACGCTTACCTCGTCGCCCCGCTCAACTACCGGGCGTTTGATGATGGAGGTGTTCTCCAGCATGATCTGGTGGGCACTTTGGGCGCTAATGGTATCACGAACCTCGTCGGGAAGTTTCCGCCAGGTGGTGCCGCGTTTGTTGATCAGCGCTTCCCAACCCAGGGCCTGTTCCCACTGGCTCAGCTTCTCGCTGGAGAGGCCGTCTTTCTTGAAGTCGTGGAACTCGTAGGCGATGCCGTTTTCGTCCAGCCACTTGCGGGCTTTTTTCACGGTGTCGCAGTTTTTGATGCCGTATAGTTTCATGGTTTAAGGCCTTTTTTTGCCACGGAACCCATATATGGTCTCCTCCCCGCTTGCAAGGCCTCAGACGTTGTTGATGAGGGACAGGTTGCTGCCATATATCCGGCCTGTTAACGAGGCGGCGTTGCCGCCTCTGGCCTTGATGAGGATTCGCCGCGCGCCTGCCTAATCA
>NZ_JADARC010000076.1:0-1924 GCF_016464245.1 Marinobacter sp. bablab_jr003 | reverse complement strand
TCGGTAAAGTTCCAATTCTTCTCCCCCCCCTCCCCGAACAAAAAAAGATCGCCCAGATCCTCTCCACCTGGGATCAGGCCATCACCGCCACCGAGCGCCTGCTTGAGAACAGCCAGCAGCGGAAGAAAGGGTTGATGCAGCTGTTGCTGACCGGGAAGAAGCGGTTGCCGGGGTTTGAGGGGGAGTGGGAGACCCGAAAACTGAAGGAGTTGTGCGCAATTAAAACTGGGAAAAAAGATGTTAATGAGGGAAATCCTGATGGGAAATATCCCTTCTTTACCTGCGCTAGTGAGCCTACAGGCAGTGATGAATATTCATATGACTGTGAAGCGTTGCTAATAGCCGGAAATGGAATCATCGGAAAAACCCATTACTTCAAAGGCAAGTTCGAGGCTTATCAGAGAACCTATATTCTTAGCGACTTCTCCAATGCAGTAAGTGTTTCATATCTGCATCAATTCATTCTTTATTGGTTGATGCGGGATATTGATAGAGAGAAGCAGCATGGAGCAATGCCATACATTAAGTTAGGCCTTCTCCAGAGGTTTAACGTGTTTGTTCCGAGCATAGAGGAACAGCAGCGAATAGCGATGGTGCTGTCTTATGCTGATCAAGAAATCGATGGGCTAGAATTCAAGCTCAATCTCCTAAAGCAAGAAAAGAAAGCCCTGATGCAACAACTCCTGACCGGCAAGCGTCGGGTGAACGTGGAAACGGAGGCCGCCTGATGTCTGATCACAATGGCTGTAAATCAGAGCAGGTTCAGACACGCGGCACCCAGGCATGGAGTGCCGAGGAACAAGCCATATTGCTTGATGCGATTTCAACCTCCTTCTCATTGGCCGGGATCATTGAGTCTGTATCACAGAAACCAGGTAGATCTCGTCAGTCCATCGAGCGACGCCTCCGGAAAATGGGTTTTCTGCATACGTCCGGGCAGACCTTCCGGGGCGCACAAGGGTTTGTCCGATAAGAACGACTGTATGGATTCATGAAACGCACATTAACGGAGACCGCATGAACACCACCCCTCAAGGGAATGAGCAGCATTCCAGCCACATCCCGGCCCTGGCCACCCTGATCAACCTTGGCTGGACGTTGAAGAAGAGCTGCGCCGGGAGCTGGAGCGCGAGCGGAGTCTGGTACAGCAGCAAATTGAACAGGCGAACGCGCCGGGAGAGAACAATGACTGAGATGATTATTCGGCGAGATGTGAGCTCGTGGATGCGAGCCGGATGTGAGATTGCGAAGCTGAACGAGCAGATGGACGGGTATCTCAAGGAGCTTGGTTATGGTGCCTGAGGGGTGGAAGATTTCGACGCTCGGAGAAGTATGCGGCAACAACCTGCAAACCGGGCCATTTGGAAGCCAACTCCATGCGAATGAGTATGAGGCGGATGGCGTTCCTGTCCTGATGCCTAAGGATCTTAACGGTTTCAGAGCTGACACATCGAGTGCAGCCAAAATTTCTGTAGAACGAGCTAGAGACCTGTCCAAACACCGCCTGTGCAAGGGCGATATCCTGTTCAGTCGAAGAGGAGATGTTACGAGATTTGCCCTCATTGATGAGGCTTCTGCCGGCTCTTTGTGTGGTACGGGTTGCCTGAAGGCCACTCCGGGAGAGCAACACTCTCCGGAGTTCTTGTCATACTTCCTTCAAAAGCACTGGGTTCGCAAGTGGCTAGAACAAAATGCTGTCGGCCAGACCATGCCGAATATGAATACCGCGATCCTATCTGAGCTACCCTTAATGGTCGCCGGCTCTCGGCAAGAAGAGGACACTATCGCCCAGATCCTCTCCACCTGGGATCAGGCCATCACCGCCACCGAGCGCCTGCTTGAGAACAGCCAGCAGCGGAAGAAAGGGTTGATGCAGCAGTTGCTGACCGGGAAGAAGCGGTTGCCGGGGTTTGAGGGGGAGTGG
>NZ_JADARC010000075.1:0-39765 GCF_016464245.1 Marinobacter sp. bablab_jr003 | reverse complement strand
TCGGTTTTGCGGAGGTAACAACTTATTTAAAACGGCCGCTTTACGTTCTTCGGAATAACGTGGCATGAATGCTCCCATGCCGCCCCGACTAGTGAAATTCAGGCTAAATCGCCAACTGGACAACTAGGCTGACAGAGGGGGAGAGCTGCGTAACAACGGAACAGCGGCCAAAACTCCCGACGTAAGTCACCATAATGTGGCCGTTCCGGCCAACTTATGGTGGCATGACCAGGGGATCTGGTGTGAACTTGAGGGAGTGGTGGGCCCACCTGGACTCGAACCAGGGACCAAAGGATTATGAGTCCTCTGCTCTAACCAACTGAGCTATAGGCCCTAAAGCAAAGCGGGCGCCATTATACCCATGAGGGTAGGCGCCCGCTACTGTGTTTGCTGTTTTAGCTGTTGCCCTGGTCGTCAATAAAGCCGCGCAGGTGATCGGAGCGGGAAGGATGGCGCAGTTTGCGCAGGGCCTTGGCTTCGATCTGACGGATTCGCTCACGGGTTACGTCGAACTGCTTGCCGACTTCTTCCAGGGTGTGGTCGGTGTTCATTTCGATACCGAAGCGCATGCGCAGCACCTTGGATTCGCGAGCGGTCAGGCCGGCCAGCACGGAGCGGGTCGCTTCGCGCAGACCTTCGGCGGTGGCGGAATCCACCGGCGACAGGGCCTGGATATCTTCGATGAAATCGCCCAGATGGCTGTCTTCATCGTCGCCGATCGGGGTTTCCATGGAGATCGGCTCTTTGGCGATCTTCAGCACCTTGCGGATCTTGTCTTCCGGCATTTCCATACGCTCGCCAAGCTCTTCCGGTGTGGGCTCGCGGCCCATTTCCTGCAGCATCTGGCGGGAAATGCGGTTCAGCTTGTTGATCGTTTCGATCATGTGCACCGGAATCCGGATGGTGCGGGCCTGGTCCGCGATAGAGCGGGTGATGGCCTGACGGATCCACCAGGTGGCGTAGGTAGAGAACTTGTAGCCACGACGGTACTCAAACTTGTCGACGGCTTTCATCAGGCCGATGTTGCCTTCCTGGATCAGGTCCAGGAACTGAAGGCCGCGGTTGGTGTACTTCTTGGCAATGGAGATAACCAGACGCAGGTTGGCCTCGACCATTTCTTTCTTGGCACGGCGGGCCTTGGCTTCGCCGATAGAAACGCGACGGTTGATTTCCTTGATGTCGACCACGTCCAGGTCCACTTCGGTCTGCACGTTCTGGATGCGTTTCTGCAGGCGTACGATCTCGTCAATGCGCTCGCCGATGGCAGCGGCGTATGGCTTCTTGGTGGCGGCGATTTCTTTCGCCCACTCAAGGTCGATTTCGTTGCCCGGGAACCACTTGATGAAGTCTTTGCGGGGCATTTTGCAGTCGCGTACGCAGATCTGCATGATCGCCCGCTCGTTCTCGCGCACCAGGTCGTTGGTGGAGCGAACCACGTTCACCAGCTCGTCAAACGCCTTGTTGGCCAGTTTGAACGGGGCGAAGACCTGGCCCAGTTCGTTCAGGGCTTCCTGGGTTTTCTTGTGGCCGCGGCCGTGCTTGTCCAGGGCCTTGTTGGCGGCGTCGAGCTTTTCTTTCAGCAGTTCGAAGCGCAGGCGGGTCTCTTCCGGATCCGGGCCGTTGTCGTTGTCGTCATCGCTGGAGGTGTCGTCGTCATCGTCATCGCTGTCGGAATCGTCCGAAGAGGTATCTTCGGTGGTTTCTTCGCCCATGAACGGCTCGGCGTCGTCCGGGTCAAGGAAGCCGGTTACGATGTCGCTGATGCGGCCTTCGTTCTCGATGATGCGGTCGTAGGCCTGGATTACGGTGCCAGCTGTGCCCGGGAAGTGGGCAACGGCGGCCATGACGTCGCGGATGCCTTCTTCGATGCGCTTGGCGATAACGATTTCGCCTTCGCGGGTCAGCAGTTCAACAGTACCCATTTCGCGCATGTACATGCGCACCGGGTCGGTGGTGCGGCCGGCGTCGGTTTCCACGGCGGCAAGGGCTGCGGCGGCTTCTGCGGCAGCGGCTTCGTCTGCGGTGGAATCGCCTTCGGTCATCAGCAGGGTATCGGCGTCCGGTGTTTCTTCGCACACCTGGATACCCATGTCGTTGATCATCCGGATAATATCTTCAACCTGGTCCGGGTCTGCGATATCTTCCGGCAGGTGGTCGTTTACCTCGGCGTAAGTCAGGTAACCTTGTTCCTTGCCTCGTGCGATGAGGTCTTTCAAACGTGATTTCTGCGAATTGCCTGACATAGACACCCTGTGAACTCGCTTTTAAAAAGGAAAAAAGTTAAACAGCCATTATAGCTGTCGCTTGGTTTTGCTGCCACCAACCGGTTAGATGGTGATCAATTGCGATAGTTTCAAGTTTTACTCCCCGGCTTTCGGGTTTAACGTACCCGCGCTGAGGGTTCTCAGCTCTTCCCGCTGTTCCGGGGTGAGCGTTGCCAGGTTCCGGAGCAGGGTTGCCAGTCTTTGCTGGCGCGCGGCTTCTTCGTTCGGGCTTAGCAGCTCTCTGGCAGCAGCCAGTGTGCTTTCCCGTGCCGGTATGTGCTCCAGTCCGTCGAACAGGTTGTAGAACCTGTCGCGGGCCTGCTTATCGGTTGCCAGTCCCGCTACCAGTGCTTTGCGGGTCTGGATGTTGTTTTCCAGCAGCCAGCGGGCCAGTCGGCCGGCCTGCTCCAGTTGCCTTGTGCGGTCCGCCAGGGCTTTCACTTCCGTGGCCAGTTCCGGCGCCTCCAGCAGGGCCAGGCACAAGGTGCTGTCTTTGCTGAGTTTTACGTCAATACGTTCTTCTGAAGGCCGGTTCTGGCCTTCGTTGCGCCAGCCCCGGGCCTTGTAGTTCTGGCCTTGCTGGCGGTTCTGCCACTGGTTGCGGCCGCCGCACAGTCGCAGCATTTCGTGCCACATGGCGTCCCGCAGCGTGCTGCGGGGCATTTTGTTCAGTAGCGGCTCGGCCCGGGCTCTCAGTTCGCCCCGGTGTTCCGGCAGTTGCAGGTCGAGCCCTTCGCTCTGGCGGTCAAACAGGTAGCGCGAGAGCGGAGTGGCGCCGTCTATGCGTTTCTGGAAGGCCTCGGCACCCTCTTTTCGGATCAGGGTGTCCGGGTCTTCGCCTTGCGGCAGCATCAGGAACTGCAGATGCAGGCCGTCTGCCATCAGCTCCAGGGCGTTTTCCATGGCCCGGTCGGCAGCACGGAAGCCGGCCTGGTCGCCGTCAAAGCAGAATACGATGTGTCTTACCTGCCGCAGCAGGGCGTTCAGGCTGTCCTGGTTGGTCGCTGTCCCCAGGGTAGCAACGGCGTAGTGAATGCCGTGCTGGGCCAGGGCGATCACGTCCATGTAGCCTTCCACCACCAGCAGCTTGTCCAGCTGGCGGATGGCTTGCCGGGCCTCGAACAGTCCGTAGATTTCACGGCTCTTGTGGAATACGTCCGATTCCGGCGAATTGATGTACTTGGCTTTGTCGTCGCCCAGTGTGCGACCACCGAAAGCGACGGTTTTGCCCCGGGTGTTCCGGATCGGGAACATTACCCGATTACGGAACAGGTCTCTGGGGCGGCCGTACTGGTCGGAAACCGTCCGGGTTTCAATCAGCGGGCCCTTCAGATCTTTCGGGGCTGCGTCGTAAAGGGCTGTGCCTGTGCCCGGGGCGAAGCCGATCTGGTATTGCTGGATAATCGAATTATCCAGTCCGCGCTGTGTCAGGTAGTCCCTGGCATAGGCGCCTTGCTGGCCGGCCAGGGCCGACTGGTAAAAGCGATTGGCAAAGTCCAGCGCGTCGGTCAGCGTCCGGGCCTGCTGCATTTCCTGCTTGGCGGCCTTGTCGTAAGGCACTTCAAGCCCTGCGCGCCTGGCCAGTTCTTCCACTGCTTCGGTAAACCCGAGGCCCTCGAACTCACGAACGAAGCTGATGGCATCGCCGTGGGCGCCGCATCCGAAACAGTGATAGAAGCCTTTGTCTGGCCGAACGTTGAACGAAGGTGTTTTTTCGTCGTGGAACGGGCAGCAGGCTTTGTAATTTGCGCCGGCTTTTTTCAGGGTAATGCGGGAACCGATCAGCTCCGCCAGGTCGATACGATCCAGCAGGTCTTCAACAAATCGTTGAGGGATCAGTCCGCTCATGGTGGCTCCACTTCAGCCTGGGTGCCGGGGTAAAACGCTATTCACCATAGCCAAAAATGCCGCCGAAGCCAGGCCTCGGCGGCATTTTCAGTTTGCCGGGTAGGGCGAAACGCCGTTCCGGCAATCAGTCTTGCTGTCGATGCGTTCTGAACTCAGTACAGACGCTCGAACTTACGCTGCTCACGCTGAAGCTTCTTGAGATGACGCTTAACGGCGGCAGCTGCTTTGCGCTTACGTACAGCGGTCGGCTTCTCGTAGTGCTCACGACGACGTACTTCAGACAGTACACCGGCCTTCTCGCAGGAACGCTTGAAGCGACGCAGTGCTACATCAAACGGCTCATTCTCTTTCACTTTAACAGCTGGCATTCGAAAATCACCTACCTGATAGATTCGGTTTCAATTGGTTCCGCCGGCCTTTGCCATGCGGGCTCGATCCCTGGTCAGATTGGCTAAAACTCGACCAGTGCTAATTTAGGGCGGCAATGATAACGGCTGGGCTTGCCGAGGTCAATCATTGTTCAACGAAACTGCCGGAGGCTTTCGGGTTTCTGCTAAAATGCCGCCAGCTTTCATTTCTCCTCCTGCGGATACGGCCTGACTATGCTGATTCTTGGTATTGAAACCTCCTGCGACGAAACCGGCGTTGCCCTGTTTGATGACGAGCAGGGGCTGCTGGCCCACGCCCTGTTCAGCCAGATTGACATGCACGCCGACTACGGCGGGGTAGTGCCGGAGCTGGCCTCGCGGGATCACGTGCGCAAATTGTTGCCCCTGTGCGACCAGGTGCTGGCCGAGGCCGGCAAAACCCGCAAGGATCTTGAGGGCATTGCCTACACCGCCGGCCCGGGCCTGATCGGCGCGTTGATGGTGGGCGGCTCGGTGGCCCACGCCCTGGGTTTTGCGCTGGATATTCCGGTACTGGGTGTGCACCACATGGAAGGCCATTTGCTGGCGCCCATGCTGGAAGACAACCCGCCGGAATTTCCGTTTGTGGCGCTGCTGGTATCCGGCGGCCACACCCAGCTGGTGCGGGTAGACGGCATTGGCGAGTATGAAATGCTGGGCGAATCGGTAGACGACGCCGCCGGTGAGGCTTTCGATAAAACCGCCAAGATGCTGGGCCTGGATTACCCCGGCGGTCCCCGGGTGGCGGCGCTGGCCGAAAAGGGCCGCGATGGCATCTACCGGTTCCCGCGCCCGATGACTGACCGCCCCGGGCTGGATTTCAGCTTCAGTGGCCTGAAAACCTTTACCCTGAATACCGTGAATGCTGCCCGGGATAACGGCAACCTGGACGAACAGGCAAAAGCCGATATCGCCCTGGCCTTCGAGGCGGCGGTGGTTGATACCCTGACCATCAAGTGCAAGCGGGCACTGGAACAGACCGGCTGCAAGCGACTGGTGATTGCCGGTGGCGTGAGTGCGAACAAGCGGCTGCGGGCCGGGCTGGAGAAGATGGCCGCCAAGCTGCGCGGCTCGGTGTTCTATGCCCGCCCGGAATTCTGCACCGACAACGGGGCCATGATTGCCTACGCCGGTGCCCAGCGGCTGCGGGCCGGGCAACGTGACGGTGAACGGATTGTGTCGGTGCCGCGCTGGCCGATGAACACCCTGCCGGCGGTGAATGAGCCCCGGGCTAACGGCCTTGTAGACTGAGTATTACAAACCAGTTTCCCGGCCCTGGGCCAGGCGGATCAGGTTATTGCGGTGGCGCACCACAATCAGCAGGGTAAGCAGGCCAAACAGGGGCAGGGTGTCCGGCTCCAGCAGGGCGCTGATGACCGGCCCGCTGGCAATGGCAATCAATGAGGCCAGCGCAGAGATACGCCAGCGCCACATGATCACCAGCCAGATGCCGGCCATGATCAGGGTCGTGACCGGCGCCAGCGCAAGGCCGGCACCCAGGGCTGTTGCCACGCCCTTGCCGCCCTTGAACCGGTAGAACAATGGAATCATATGGCCGGTTACCGCGCACAGGGCCACCATGGCCTGCACCAGGATGGACAGCCCCGCCAGGTGCGCCAACCACACCGGTAGCCAGCCCTTGAAGGCATCCAGCGCCAGGGTGATCAGCGCCGGTTTCCAGCCGCCGGCCCGGTACACGTTGGTGGCTCCGGGGTTGCCGGAACCCAGCGCCCGCGGATCGGGCAACTGCCATGCGCGGCACACGGGCACAGCAAACAGCACCGAGCCGGCCAGGTAGGCGCCGAAGCAGAGCAGTACAATCACAATCGGGTTGCTGGTTACATCCATGGCTGCATCGCAGGTGCGCAGACGGCACCGGGTGTTCTGTGAGAAAATGCCGCCCCTTAAATCCGGCAGACAGGCGAACAGCCACAGTATCGCTTGCCTGTGCATTATTCAATCAGCCTTGAGTGGAACATCCTGGAGTCCGGTTTGGCAGATGCTTCAACAGACATCGTCTTCATCGAAGGCCTGGCGGTAGAGACCGTTATCGGCGTGTACGACTGGGAACGCGACGTCACCCAGCGGCTGCTGGTAGACCTTGAAATGGCATGGGACAACCGTCGCCCGGGGGCCAGTGACGATGTGGCCGATGCCCTGGACTATGCTGCGGTGAGCAAGCGGGTAACTGCCGTGCTGCAGGCGCTGCAGCCAAAGCTGCTGGAGCGGGCGGCGGAAGAGCTGGCCGGGGTGCTGCAGAATGAGTTCGGGGTACGCTGGTTGCGATTAACCCTGCGAAAGCCTGGCGCCGTGCCGGCGGCCAGGGCGGTGGGTGTAAAAATTGAAAGGGGAGAGCGGTGATGGCCAGGGTGTATATCAGTATCGGCAGTAACATCGACCGCTACCGGCACGTAACGGCAGCACTGGATGCCTTGCAAGAATGGTTTGGTGAGCTGGTGATCTCGCCGGTGTACGAGAGCGAGTCGGTGGGCTTTGATGGTTCGGACTTTCTGAACCTGGTGGTGGGGGTGGAGACCGACTTGCCGGTTGGCGAGCTATCAGCCCGTTTCAAGCAGCTGGAGCAGGAAAACGGGCGCAAGCCGGATGCTCCCAAGTTCAGCCCGCGAACCCTGGACCTGGATATCCTGACCTGGGGCAGTGTTACCGGCGTAACCGATGGCGTTGAATTGCCCCGGGCCGAGATTCTGAAGAATGCCTTTGTGCTGCGTCCACTGGCAGATATTGCGCCGGATGAGGTGCATCCGGTGTGTGGCAAGCGCTATGAGAGTCTGTGGCAGGCCTACAGCACCGACCAGAAACTCTGGCCGGTGGATTTCACCTGGCAGGGGCGGCGGATTTCACAGGCCGTTGGCTGACCGGAACCGCTCAATCAGGTGATCGGTGGCGCTGTCTCCTGCCGTGCCGTCACTCTTTTCGCCCAGCAGGCGCGGCAGGATTTCGTTGCCAATCTGCTTGCCCAGCTCCACGCCCCACTGATCAAAGCAGTCCACATCCCAGATAACGCTCTGCACAAAGGTGCGGTGCTCATACAGCGCAACCAGCGCACCCAGTGTCTCCGGCGTTAACTGTTCCATCATCAGGATGTTGCTGGGCTGGTTGCCGGGGATCACCTTGTGCGGGGCCAGCTCCTGCGCTGCAGCCTCAGCCATACCGCTATCCCGCAGTTCCTGAACGGCTTCCTCCCGGGTTTTTCCCGCCATCATGGCCCGTGCCTGGCTCAGGCAATTGGCAAACAGGGTGGCGTGGTGGTGTTCCACGGGGTTGTGGGACTTCAGCGGAATCACAAAGTCGGCGGGAATCAGCCGGGTGCCCTGGTGGATCAGCTGGTGATAGGCGTGCTGGCCGTTGGCGCCCACACCGCCCCAGAGAATCGGGCCGGTTGTGGAGTCCACCGGGGTACCCTGCTGGGTTACCCGCTTGCCGTTACTTTCCATATCCAGCTGTTGCAGGTGTTCCGGCAGGTGTTTCAGGTACTCGTCGTAGGGCAGCACCGCGTGGCTGCCGGCCCCCCAGAAGTTGTTGTACCACACGCTCAGCATGGCCATCACCACCGGTAGGTTACGTTCTGCCGGGGTGTTGCGGAAATGGCAGTCCATGGAATGGGCGCCGGCCAGCAGGGAACGGAAGTGTTCCATGCCCAGCGTCAGCGCGATGGGCAGGCCGATGGCCGACCACAGGGAATAACGGCCGCCCACCCAGTCCCACATGGGGAAGATGTTGTCAGCGGCAATGCCAAAACCGGTGGCTGCTTCGGTGTTGGTGGTGACCGCCATAAAGTGGCTGGCGATAGCCGCATCGGAGCCGCCATTGGCCAGGAACCATTGCCGGGCCACCAGGCTGTTATCGAGGGTTTCCTGGGTGCGGAAGGATTTGGACTGCACCAGGAACAGGGTGGTTTCCGGGTTCAGGGCCTTCAGGGTTTCGGAGATGTCGGTGCCGTCGATGTTGGCAACAAAGTGGCAGTTCAGGCCGCCTTGCCAGTAAGGCTTCAGGGCCTCGACCACCAGTTTCGGGCCCAGGAAGGAGCCGCCGATGCCAATGCTCACCACATCGGTCAAGCGCTTGCCGGTGTGGCCACGGTGCTGGCCGCTGTGTACCGCTTCAACCAGCTGCTCCATGCGGGCCAGGGTGCTGTGCACTTCCGGCATGATGTTGCAGCCTTCCACCTGTACGTCGGTATCTGCCGGCTGGCGCAGGGCTGTGTGCAGGGCCGGCCGGTTTTCGGTGATGTTGACGATGCCGCCGGTAAACAGGGCTTCTGTGCGCTGCTCCAGGCCACAGGCCCGGGCCAGGTCGGCCAGTGCACTGAGGGTATCATCGGTCAGCCGGTTGCGGGAGAAATCCAGGGTCAGGCCCGCAGCTTCGACCAGGTAGCGGGTGGCGCGCGTGGGATCGTCCCGGAACAGGTCTCGCATCGGGGTTTCGGCAAGTTTTTCTTTGTGCCGGATCAGCGCCTGCCACTCGGGCTTTTGGGTCAGTGCTGCCGTGTTGTCTGGCATCAGAGTGTCCTTTCTGTCTGCCGCCTTCCCCGTTCGGGCAGGCGGCAGTTCCGGGTTCAGCGGGTTACGGAAATATTGTCGATCAGCCTTGTGGTGCCCAGGAAGGCGGCGACCAGCAGGGTGAGCTCGCGGTCGGCTTCCGCTGCGGGTTTGAGAGTGAGGCTGTTTACGATCTTGAAATAATCCGGGCGCAGCCCGGCACCGGCCAGTGCCTCTTTGGCTTCCTGCTCCAGCGTGTTGAAGTCCGAACGGCCGTGCTCCAGCTGGCTGGCGACGCTGGTGAGTGTTTTGTACACCACCGGAGCGATGGCTCGCTCCTGGTCAGACAGATAACCATTGCGGGAGCTCTTGGCCAGGCCGTCGTCTTCGCGGATGGTCGGGGCGCCAATGATTTCGATGGGCATCATCAGGTCCCGCGCCATCTTGCGGATCACCGCCAGTTGCTGGAAATCCTTCTCGCCGAAGATGGCGATGTCAGGCTGTACCATGTTGAACAGCATGGTCACCACCGTGGCTACGCCTTCGAAATGCCCGGGGCGGCTGGCGCCGCAGTGTCCTTCGCTGACTTCCGGCACCACTACCTTGGTCTGGTTGGCCAGGCCTTCCGGATAGATCTCGTCAACCGTGGGCGCGAACACCAGGGTGTTGCCGGCAGCTTCCAGCTGGGCCTGGTCTTCTGCCAGGGTGCGGGGATACTTGTCCAGGTCTTCGCTGGCACCGAACTGCATCGGGTTCACGAAAATACTGGTGACCACGATATCAGCGGCTTCTGTGGCCTTGCGCACCAGGGCAATGTGGCCCTCATGCAGGTTGCCCATGGTGGGCACCAGGGCAATGGTTTTGTCCTGCTGACGGAACGCCTTCAGGATGCTGCGCAGTTCTTTCAGTGAATGTACGGTTCTCATGCCTTGAACGTATGCTCCTCGGCCGGGAATGAGCGGTCTTTAACGGCGTTTGCGTAGGCGGCAATGGCTTCCGGAATGGAGTCGGTCTCTGCCAGGAAGTTTTTCACAAAGCGCGGCTTACGGCCAGTGGTGACGCCGAGCATGTCGTGCAGCACCAGTACCTGGCCGTCGGTGCCGTTGCCGGCGCCGATGCCGATGACCGGGGCTTTGACCGCCTGGGTGATGCGGGCAGCCAGCGGAGCGGGCACACATTCCAGCAGGATGACGTCGGCGCCGGCGGCTTCCAGTTCGCAGGCGTGTTCGATCATCGCCTCGGCGGCTTTGTCGTCACGGCCCTGTACCTTGTAGCCGCCGAACTTGTTGACGAACTGGGGGGTAAGGCCCAGGTGAGCACAGACCGGCACACCGCGTTCGCTCAGGGCCTCGATGGTGTCGCGCATCCAGTCGGTGCCTTCGAGTTTCACCATGTGGGCGCCGGCACGCATCAGTTCTGCGGCATTGTCCAGTGCGTCGGCCACGGTGCCGTAAGACATGAAGGGCATGTCCGCCATGATCAGCGCGCCACGGTTGCCCCTGGCAACGCAGCTGGTGTGGTAGACCATGTGCTCCATGGTTACCGGCAGGGTGCTGTCATTGCCCTGAAGGACCATGCCGAGCGAGTCACCAATCAGGATCACGTCTACGCCCGCTTCACTGACCACCTGTGCAAAGGTGGCGTCATAGGAGGTGAGGGCAGAAAAGGCTTCGCCCTTTTGCTTGTATTCCCGCAGGGTGTTGATGGTAACTGCCATAGAATCCTTGCCTTTGATTAGATGAATGCCGGGGTATACCTGTTACAAGAGTAGCACGGAGTTGCCAGCTGTTAATCAGTTGCTTCCGCCTGTGGGTGGCAGTTTGCGCAGCTGATTGTCCGGACACTCGGACCGCAGCTGGTCGACGCGGCGGCCATCGGGCAGGCTCAGTTCCGGGTTCAGGTCCAGCAGGGGTTGCAGCACGAAGTCCCGGTTTGCCAGCTCGGCGTGGGGTATCGTCAGCCGCTCATCTGCCAGCTGTTGGTCGCCATACAGAAGCAGGTCAAGATCCAGGGTGCGTGGCCCCCAGTGACGCAGCCGCTCCCGGCCGTGGGCCTGTTCGATAGTTTGCAGGTGGTCCAGCAGCTGGTGTGGCGGCAGGGTCGTGCGCAGTTCGACAGCGCCATTCACAAAATCCGGTTGATCTTGTGGGCCCACGGGGCGGCTGGCGTAGAACGGCGACTGCGCCATCAGTGTGGTGTCCGGCAGGCTGGCCAGCTCGGCAACGGCGCGAGCAAGCTGGGCAGCGGGGTCCTGCAGGTTGCTGCCCAGGCCGACGTAAGCCAGCACCGTCATGACTGAGGCGGCCGTTTCACCGGGCTGCGCTTGCGCCGGCGTTTGCGGGGCGCCGTGGCCGAGCCAAGCTGGGACAGCATTCTTTCCTGGCCGCGCTCGTCCACTCTCTGGAATTCGGTCCACCACTGGCCGAGGCCGGGTTCAATCTCACCAGCAGATTCCCGTACTAACAGGAAGTCGTAGGCAGCCCGGAAGCGGGGGTGGGTGAGCGTGGCAAAGGCCCGCTTGCCCTGGCGCCGGGGCAGGCGCATCTGCATTTCCCAGATTTCTTTCATGGGGCCGGAGAAACGCTTGGGAATGGATGTGGCCTGAACCTGGCGGCCGATAACCTTGCCGATAGCACCGTGCAGCGCCGGTTGCACCGGGTCGCCGTTGTCCTGGCGGCGGCGCCATTCCACCTGCAGGGCAGGCCACAGCATGGCGGCAAACAGGAAATACGGTGTTACCGATTTGCCCTGGGCGATGCGGGCATCGGTGTTGCGCAGGGCCTGGAGGATCAGTTCGTCGGGTTCGCCGGCTTCAATAGCACGGGCGGTCTCCGGGAACAGCGGCTCCAGCAGGCTGTATTGCTGCAGCAGGTTATAGGTGGCTTCGCCATGGCCGGCGGAGAATAGTTTCAGCACTTCATCAAACAGCCGGGCCGGCGGAATGTGGCTCAGCAGGGGCGCCAGCTCCCGGATCGGGGCCTCGGTTTCCGGTTCGATCTCGAACCCGAGCTTGGCGGCAAAGCGGATTGCCCGCAGCATGCGCACAGGGTCTTCCCGGTAGCGGGTTTCCGGATCACCGATCAGACGGATCTGGTGGTTTTTCAGGTCTTCCACGCCATTGGCGAAGTCGATAATGCTGAAGTCGCGGATGCAGTAGTACAGCGCGTTGATGGTGAAGTCGCGGCGCAGGGCGTCTTCTTCCTGGTTGCCGTATACGTTGTCCCGCAGCAGCAGGCCGTGCTCACTGGTGCGGTGCTCGTCGTCGGCAACATCGTCTTCTGCATCCCGGGCATTGCCCCGGAAGGTGGTGACTTCAATAACTTCACGGCCAAACACCACGTGCACAATACGGAACCGGCGGCCGATCAGGCGGGAGTTCCGGAACAGGTCGTGGACCTCTTCAGGGGTGGCATTGGTGGCGATGTCGAAGTCTTTGGGTTTGCCGCCGAGCAGGATGTCCCGCACGCCGCCACCCACCAGGTAGGCTTCGTAGCCGGCTTTGTTCAGCCGGTGCAGCACTTTCTTGGCCGGCTCGCTGATCATCGAGCGGGACACGTTGTGCTGATCCCTCGGGATCTCTTGCCGCTGGTAGTGTCTGGCTTTCTTTTTCCCGTTGCCGGGCATGAAAGAGCGGAGTTTTTCTACTAGTCGTCTAGGCATGGAATTCCGTGTTTGCGAGCCGCAAAAACGGGGATTTTAACGGTTTGCGCAGGAATTGCACACGTTTGGCGGGAATCGCTGGCAATAAAGTCGTTTCAGGGGGTGTTTCGGGAAGGTGTTTGGCTTTTGCGGAAGCCAGATAATCAAAAGGCGGGTTCGCGATTACGAACCCGCCCTGAAAGCGTTGACGATCTGCATTGTTCTTGTTGTTGTTGTCGGGATTCTTTTTGATTTTTCTACCCCACCGTGTTGCCCCAAAGTCAGGGCTTATAAGCAACGCAAACGGAAAGCTTTGAATACACGAGCAGTCAGAAACATGGCACGGGCTTTACAGTAGTTGCGGTGTCGCCTGGAAGACGATTCTTCTCCACTTCTACAACTCGCGCATGTTGTGGGACCACTAAAAAAGCAAAGTACCCAAAACACTCAGTTCGCTCGCGTCCTGTTTTTGTTTTTGTTACCGGACGCTCTTGCAGCTTTTTGTTTTTGTTTTGACGCCGCGTTGTCACTCTTGTTTTTGTTGTTGTGCGCTTAATAGGTTGCAGGGGGCGTGCCAGTTTTTGAAAAGTGTTTATTAACAGCGGGTTACGAAAAATTCAGATATAAGTGTTACCCCGTACCCGGTGGAAGTGTTACCTGTGTCACGTTATCTGGGGAGGGAGTGTTACCGTGAGGAACAGGGTGGTAACAAATGAACGATGGCTCATTTGTTACCTTTCGGATGGTTAGCTGCCGGCGCCTTTTTTACGGGGAATGCCGAGCCGCTGGCGGCGTTCCCACAGCGATTTACGGCTGATGCCGAGTTTCTGGGCCAGCTCGGTTTCACTCATACGATCTTGATTTTCAAGCACAAAGTGCTGGAAGTAATCTTCCAGAGACAAGTCATTGGCAGAATCTGCGTCGCGGGTGGGCGTTTGTTCGTTGTCGCCTTCCACCAGGGTTTCCGGGATGTATTCGTCTCCGTAATCACTGTCCAGGTCCAGCACAGAGGGGGTGATGATGTCGGTATCGGTCAGGATTGACGCCCGCTCGATGGCATTTTCCAGTTCCCGTACGTTACCGGGCCAGCGGTAACGCTCCAGGGCCTGCATGGCTTCCGGGCTCAGGCTGAGGTCCGGGCGTCCGAGTTTTTCTGCTTGCCGTTTCAGGAACCGGCTGGCGAGGCCCAGCACATCGCCCCGGCGTTCCCGCAGTGGCGGAATACGGATCTGCATCACGTTCAGGCGGTAATAAAGGTCTTCCCGGAACTCGCCGGTGCGGGTCATCGCTTTCAGGTTACGGTGGGTAGCAGCGATCATCCGCACGTTTACTTTCTGGCTTTGGGTAGAGCCTACCCGGCGTATTTCGCTTTCCTGCAGTACCCGCAACAGGCGGGCCTGGGCTTCGGCGGGCAATTCGCCGATTTCGTCCAGGAACAGGCTGCCACCGTCGGCAGCTTCGATCAGGCCGGTACGGGCTGAAACCGCACCGGTAAAGGCGCCTTTTTCGTGGCCGAACAGTTCCGATTCAATCAGGCTCTCGGGGATGGCGGCGCAGTTTACCGAAATCAGGGGTTTGTTGGCCCGGGGGCTGAGCAGGTGCAGGGCCCGGGCGGCCAGTTCCTTACCGGTACCGGATTCGCCCTGGATAAGCACCGTGGTTTCTGTGGGGGCTACCTTGCGGATCAGGGTGAATACCCGCTGCATAGGCTCGCAGGTGCCAAACATGACGGTCGACGGGTCACCGGATGGGGTGTCTGCGGTTCGGTCAGGGTCTTCATCGGCCCGGCTGCTGGCGGGCTCGTGGCCGCGGGCCAGGATGTTCTCCACGGCAGCCAGCATTTCGTCATGGTCGAAGGGCTTGGCAATGTAGTCCACAGCGCCCATTTTCATGGAGTCCACGGCGGAGCGCAGGCTGGCATAGCTGGTCATGATCAGCACCGGGGTGTCCGGCGCCCGGGTGATCATTTCGGTGCCGGGCGCGCCGGGCAGGCGCAGATCGGTGATGATCAGGTCAAAGCTGTCGGGGTCCAGCCCTTCGGCTTCTTCTACAGAGACGGCATCGGCCACTTCGTAGCCGGCGTGCTGCAGCAGTTTGCGGACTGCCGAGCGGATAATGTCTTCGTCTTCAACTATCAGAATACGGGGCATATTGCGTTCACGACCTTTCGTTCGGGCTGCTGTTGCCGGTATCGGTTTCTGGCTCGTAGGCGGGCAGGCGCAGCCTCATGCAGGTGCCGCGGCCGGCGGCTTTGTCGGCCGGGCTTTCTACCTGGATGTTGCCATAGTGTTCTTCAACAATACTGTACACTAGGGATAACCCTAGGCCCGTGCCTTTGTTGGGGGCCTTGGTGGTGTAAAAGGGCTCGAATATGTGGTCCAGCTGATCTGCCGGTATACCGGAGCCTTCATCAATCACCTCGATGATAGCGGAGTAGCCGTCGCCCTTACCATTGACCGTTATGGTACCTCCGTCTGGCGAGGCGTCCCTGGCGTTGGCCAACAGGTTAACAAATACCTGAACCAGCCGCTGCTCGTCGCCCAGCACCTGCATGGAGGGCGGGCAGTCGTTAACAAAGCGGATGCCCATGCCCCGTTCGCTGAGCGACAGCAGGTTGATGGATTCTTCCACGCAGCGGTGAATGTTGACCGGCTCATAGCGGTTTGCGTGGGCATGGTTGCCGGTACGGGCGAAGTTCATCAGGGATTGGAGGATGGCGGAAATGCGCCGGGTCTGCTGCTGTATCTGGTCTGCGGTTTCCAGGATGCCAGGGTCGTCGGTTTCCAGCTTCAGGTTCTGGGCCAGGGAGGAAATGCCGGTGACCGGGTTGCCGATTTCATGGGCCACGCCAGCGGCCAGGCGGCCAACAGAGGCCAGCCGTTCGCTGTGCATCAGTTCGTCTTCCAGCAGGCGGGTTTCGGTCTGGTCTTCCACCAGGATAATGGAACCGCCTTCGGTGTGGTCCGGGCCGCTCAGGGCCGCTTTGTGCAGGTTCAGCCAATGGGGCTTGCCCCGCAGGTCCAGCCGGTGCTTGTAGCGGTGTAGCTCCGAGCCCCGGTTAAAGTCATCCAGCAGGGTGTGCCAGTGCTCGGGAAGGGCCATCAGCCGGGCGCCCACCACTTCGTCAGCGGAAATGCCGGTGAGTGCTTCGATGGCGTGGTTCCACATCAGGATTTCGCCGTCCTCGCCCACCGAGCAGGCCGGGATTGGCAGGTTCTGCAGGGTTTGCCGGTAATGCCGGCGCAGGTTGTCCAGTTCCCCGGCCAGGCCGGTCAGCTGGTTCTGGTAATCCCCCAGCGCCCGCTCCACATAGCGGATATCCTGGCCGGTGACGCCGTGGGTCAGAGGCTTGAAGCCCAGGTGCCGCTTTACAATATCCCGGGCCACCGAGGGCCCCAGCAGGCCGGACAGGTTGATTTCTATCTGGTCCCGCAGCCGGCGCAGCTGGTACGGCCGGAACTCCACATTGGGCAGTTTCAGCTGGGCCAGGGCCCGCTCCACTTCCCGCCGTGCCACGCTCTGGCCCAGCGGATCCGCCAGTTGCTGGATGAATTCCTTGGAGGATGCTGCCAGCAGTTCCCGGCGCTGGGGCCGGGACAGTGCGCCCATGGAACAGGCCTGGGCAGCGCTGGTTTCTTCCGCCGACGCGGGGCTGATGATCGAGACCAGGGCAAAGACCGAGATATTCGCCGTCAGGCTGATAAAGGTAAAGATGTGCCAGTTGTCGTAGCCCGGGTTGATGGGCAGGTCGAGCCAGTACAGCAGATCCGTGGCAGACGAGAACGGCAGTACCAGGGTAAACAGCCAGATGGTCAGGCCGGTAACCAGACCCGCGACCAGCCCCCGGCGATTGCCTTCCGGCCAGTAGATGACTCCGAGCGCGCCGGGCAGCAGTTGCAGGGTACCGGACAGGGAAATCGCGCCCAGAATGGACAGGTCCAGTTTCTGGCCGATGGTTTCGTGGAACAGCAGGGCCAGGAACAGGATAACGGCGATCAGCAGGCGCTTGACCCACTGCAGCCAGCGGTAGATGTCGCCCTGATCTTTCGGGGTTTTCAGAGGCAGCACAACGTGGTTCAGCACCATCCCGGCCAGGGCGAGGGTGCTGACAATCATCAGGCCGCTGGCGGCAGACAAACCGGCAATGTACATCAGCATGGTCAGGGCCGGGCTATCCAGCGCCTGGGCAACACCGATACTGAAGAAGGCGGGCGGCGAGGTGACGTCCAGTGCCTGGGCACCCCAGACAATCAGCGGAACCGGCAGGCCCACCAGCAGCAGGTACAGCGGCAGGCCCCAGCTGGCCTTGGCCAGCGCCCGGGGTGACGGATTTTCGCTGAAGGTCATGTGGTACATGTGTGGCAGCACAAGGGCGGCGGCGAAGGACATCAGCAGCAGGGCGCGCCAGCTGCCGTCGTTGATCGCCATGGTCATGGCTGCTTCCGGGTGGGAATTCTGCGCCAGCCAGTCGTCCAGCCCGCGGGTGCCATCGAAAACACCGAACAGGATGACGCCGCCAAGCACCAGCAGGGCGATGACCTTCACCAGCGAGTCGAAGGCAATGGCCAGTACCAGGCCCTGATGGTTGCCGGAACTCTGATGCCGTCGTGCCCCGAACAGCATGGTGAACAACACCACGATCAGGGCAAACATCACGCTGATGGCTTCCGGTGAGGTGGCCGGCGCCAGCAGGCTGGCAGATACAGTAACCGCCTGTATCTGCATACTCAACAAGGACAGGATAGCGGCGGCGGAACAGAGGGTTACCAGGGTGCCCGCCCACTGGCTGCGATACCGGTAGGCGAACAGGTCGGCCAGGGATGTGAGCTGGTAAGCCCGGGCAATTCTCAGTATGGGGTTAAGCAGCACCGGTGCCAGCAAAAACGCACCACTGATGCCCAGGTAATAGGCCAGGAAGCCATAACCGGACTCCGCTGCCATGCCAATGGCGCCATACACGGCCCAGATGCCGGCATAGACCCCGAGGCTGAGTGTATACACCAGGGGGTGACGCACCCAGCGGCGCATCAGTGTGCCCTGTTCGGTGCCCCAGGCAATACCGAACAGCAGGACAAGGTAAAGAAGGCTGGCCAGTAACAGGCCGGTGGCACTAAAACTCATTGGGATCCCGTCGCCATTCCAGCCAGACGCCGATGGCTATCAGCCCGCCCCAGATCACATAGGGGCTGTACCAGACGTTATCCGGCGACGTCCACCAATCCAGGATGTTCGGGGAAAAAATATAGATGGCCAGTACCAGCAGAAAAACCAGACGGTAAATGTACATCGGCTCAGTGGTCCGAACGGGTGTGTGTACCGGGGGTTATACCACGGGCCTGCCGGGATGTCAGGGGAATAGCCTGTCGCTGCCAGTTTGCCCGGCCCCAGGCCAGTATCGCGTCCACACCGCGAGCGGCCAGTTCCGGTGGCGGATTTTGTCCCAGCGCCTGCAGTGCCTGAACCAGGTTCTCTGCCGGGCGGGTATCGTCCAGTGCCGGGGCATGGGTCTGTTTGCTCAGTTTCTGGCCCTGGTCATTCAGGATCACCGGAATATGCAGCCAGTGGGGCGGCTGTGCGCCCAGGGCCCGGTAGATCTGTTGCTGCTGGGCGGTCATGTCCAGCAGGTCTGAGCCACGAACAATGTGGGTGATGCCCTGGTCGATGTCGTCCACCACCACCGCCAGCTGGTAGGCGTAGAAGCCTTCCTTGCGCAGGATGACCGGGTCGTCGATTTCGGCATGTACCTGCTGTTGCTGCGGGCCCAGCAGCTGGTCATGCCAGTGGCTGGTTTCGTCCTGCAGGGCAAAGCGGATGGCGAAAGGCTCGTTGCCGACACCGGCAGTGCCGTTGCGACAGTGGTTCGGGTGCCGGCCACCATGGGCTTGCAGTTGTTTGCGGGAACAGCGGCAGCGATATGCCTTGCCGGATTCCAGCAGCTGGGCGATGGCGGCCTGGTAGGCGCCATGGCGCTTTGACTGAAAGCGTATCGGTTCGTCCGGGAACAGGCCGTGGCAGTCCAGGGAATCGAGGATTTGTCCGGTGGCTTCGGGTGGTTCCCGCAGGGGGTCCAGATCTTCGATTCGTACCAGCCAGTCACCGCTAGCGGTTCGGGCTTCCAGCCAGCTGGCCAGGGCCGTAACCAGTGAGCCGAAGTGCAGGGGGCCGGTTGGGGAAGGCGCAAAGCGCCCGCGGTAGCGGGGTTGCTTCATAGGGAGTCATCTGGCCGGCAGCGGGTGCTGCCGGCCATTGAGGCGTGATCAGATGCCAGTCTGGCGCTCGCGGATTTCTGCCAGGGTTTTGCAGTCGATGCAGAGCGTGGCTGTCGGGCGGGCCTCCAGCCGGCGAATACCGATTTCCACACCGCACTGGTCGCAAAAACCGTAGTCGTCTTTGTCGATACGGTCGATGGTCTGGTCAATCTTCTTGATCAGTTTACGCTCACGGTCCCGTGTGCGCAGTTCCAGGCTGAACTCTTCTTCCTGGGTTGCGCGATCGCTGGGATCCGCGTAGTTTGCGGCGTCTTCCTGCATATGGTGCATGGTGCGGTCCACTTCTTCCATCAGCTCCTGTTTCCATTGCAGGAGCAGATCTTTGAAGTGCTGCAGCATGTCAGCACTCATATACTCTTCACCCTTCTTCATTTCATAAGGGGTGAAGTTGGTAAAACGTTCGCGTGGTTGTTCTGCAGTGTTTGCCATTGAACCCGGCCTCTTGTTTGTACTTCACAAGAACGCTTTGCTTCCGCCGCGCCAGCGTGGCTGCGCGGTTTAACCCTGGATAAAGCATTCGTCCTGAATCGGGAGTTTGCGGAAAATAGCAGATAAGTTACGGGGGTGCCAGCCCTGTAACGCCGACTTTATGGGGAGATCACGTGAAGTTTCCTGAACCTTTGGTGGAAGGGCGCCTGATCCGGCGCTACAAACGCTTTCTGGCGGATGTCCGCCTGCCCGGTGGCGAGGAGGTAACCGCTCACTGCCCCAACACCGGTTCCATGCTGGGGTGCCAGCCGGAGAGCGCCAGGGTGTGGCTAAGCCGCAGCGACAACCCCAAGCGCAAACTGCAATACACCTGGGAGTTGGTGGAAACCTCACCCGGGGTGCTGGCCTGTGTGAATACGGCGCGGCCCAATGCCCAGGCCCGGCATGCCATTGAAAGCGGCGTGGTAGAGGAGTTGGCCGGGTACAGTACCGTCCGTAGCGAAGTGCGGTACGGTGAGGAAAAAAGCCGGATTGACCTGCTGCTCTCCGGCCATGCCAGCGAGCCGGATGCCTGGGTGGAGGTCAAGAATGTCACCCTGGCCGAAGGCGGGCGGGGCTATTTTCCGGATGCGGTCACCGAGCGGGGCCAGAAGCACTTGCGTGAGTTGATGGCGCAGGTGGCAAAGGGCGACCGTGGGGTGCTGTTCTTCCTGGTGAACCACACCGGTATCGAAGAAGTACGCCCGGCAGACCACATCGACGCTCGTTATGGCCAGTTACTGCGCCAGGCTTGTGAAGCGGGGGTGGAAGTGGTGGCTTATCGGTCAGCCCTGGCCGGTGACGATGGTAACCCCACCGGCCGGCTGGACCTGACAGAAGCGGTACCGGTCAATCTGGAGCCCTGACCGGTACCCTGAGGGCTTACTGGGCCGGAGCCAGGCCCAGGTGCTGGCGGATACGGTCTGCCACTGCCTCGGCCACATGCTCCTGCTCGGTGTGCAGGTGCACGGTGTGGGTTTTCTCTTCCGTGGTCAGGGGTTCGAACCAGCTTTGCTGGGCATCCAGCAGCTCTTCGGTAGCCTCGGAGGCATCCCCTTTGCGTTTGCGCACCCATTCCCGGCGCAGTTGTTCCGGTGCTTCGCAGTGCAGCAGGGCAAAGGGCACGCCCTGGTTTTCCGCGACACTGGCAAACAGGTTGCGTTCATGTTCCTTCAGGCAGGCGGCATCTACGATCACGGAGGCGCCGGAGGCCAGCAGGTCACCGGCCAGGTTCGCCAGGTGCTGATAGGTTTGCTCTGTCACTTCCGGGCTGTACAGGTCTTCACCCAGGCCTGACTTGCTGCTGTCCAGCGGCCCCAGGCCATGCAAGCGCTTGCGCTCGACATCCGAACGCAGGCGAATCAGCCCCAACTCGCCGGCCATGGCGGCACTCACACAGGTCTTGCCGCTGGCCGAAAGCCCGGTGGTGGCTAGCAGGTAATGGTTGGGAATGGCGCCGTAGTTTTCCGCCAGCTGGGCGTAGCCGTGATAGCGCTGCATCAGTTCTTCCCGCTCCTGCTCGTTCAGGCTCGGGTTGCCCATGGTGAACAGGGCAATCTTGGCCCGAACCATGGCGCGGTAGGCTTTGTACAGGGGCAGCAGTGCCAGTCCTTCGAAGTCGCCGCGGTATTCCAGGTAGGTGTTCAGAACCAGGTTGGCCAGCGCCGGCTCGTTCCGGGATTCCAGGTCCATCAGCAGGAAGGCCAGGTCGTTAATCACATCAATCCAGCGGAACGGCTCGTTGAATTCGATGCAGTCGAACACCGTCACCTTGTCGTTGAAGACGGTAATATTGGCCAGGTGCAGGTCGCCATGGCACTCCCGCACCAGGCCGTTGGCCCGGCGGCTGGCGATCAGCTCGCGGTGGCGTTCAAAGGTGGTGCGGGTCCAGTCTTCCAGGGCGTCCAGCTGGGTCAGCAGGGCCTTGTCGGTCAGCAGGGGGCGGACCTGGTCGAAGTTTTCCTGCATGGCGGCGTAGACGGCTTCCGGTGTGCCCAAGGGCTTGTCACCGGTAATGGGGGGCAGGCTGTCGTGAAACTGTGCAGCCTGCCTTGCCACGCTGGCCAGCAGCTCGGCCGTCATCTCGCCCCGTTCCTGGCGACGGTCGAACAGCTCGTCCTGGTTGAACTGGCGCATGCGGATGGCGTATTCGAAGGGCTCGCCTGCACCGCCGATTTGCGGTTGCTCCGGGCTGCCGGTGATGGGCAGTACATCCAGGTAAAGCTCCGAGGCCAGCCGGCGGTTAAGCCGAAGCTCCTCTTCGCAGAAGTGTTTGCGGCGTTCGAGGGTTGAGAAATTGAGGAAGCCGAAATCCATGGGCTTCTTGATTTTGTAGGCGTAGTCGCCGGTCAGCAGAACCTGGGAAATATGGGTTTCGATAACCCGGAAATCCTTCACCGGGTGGTCGTACAATTCCGGGTTCTGCAGTGCCTTCACCAGTGTATCCGGGGCGTTCTCGCTCACATTGTTCTCCTGGGTTCCCTGAACTCGTTGATTTTTCTTGGCCTATCATAGCGGGCAGATTACAGAAATAACACATTACAGGCCTGCCGGTCGCCCATGTGGCTTCGTTATAATCGCGGCATGAGTAAATCATCTTCTTCCCGTAAAAAATCTCCCAAATCCCGCTCCGGAAACCGGAAATCCGGCTTCTGGCGTTTCATGTTCCGGGCCGGTGCCCTGGGGCTGGTGTTGCTGGCCGGCTGGATGGTGTACCTGGATGCGGTGGTCACCTCCCGTTTCGAAGGCCGGCGCTTTGAGGTGCCATCCCGGGTGTATGCCCGGCCACTGGAACTGTATGACGGCGCCAGCGTAAGCGCAGGGAGCCTGGTGCGTGAACTGGAGCTGTCCGGTTATCGGCCGGGTGATGGCGTGCGGGCCGGCACTTATCAGCGTAATGGTGGCCGTTTTGTCATCAGTACCCGTGGTTTCCTGTTCCCGGACGGTGAAGAAGCCCGCCGGCGGTTATCACTGGTGGTGAGTGGCGACCGGGTCAGCTCGTTTTCAGTGCTGGCGGGGCCATCGGCTGCGATTGTGCGGCTGGAACCGGCCCGCATTGGCGGTATCTACCCGGCCCATCGGGAAGACCGGGTACTGGTGCAGCTGGAAGAGGTTCCGGAATTGCTGCCGCTGGGCCTGATGGCGGTGGAAGACCGCCGTTTCTACGATCACTTTGGCGTTGCGCCGCTGTCCATTGCCCGGGCCATGCTGGCCAATATCAAGGCGGGCGGGATTGTTCAGGGCGGCAGTACCCTGACCCAGCAGCTGGTGAAAAACTTCTTCCTGAGCCGGGAGCAGACACTGGTTCGTAAAGGCAACGAAGCCCTGATGTCGATTTTGCTGGAACTGCATTACGATAAAGACGACATCCTGGAAACCTATCTGAACGAAGTGTATCTGGGGCAGGCGGGCACCCGCAGCATTCATGGCTTCGGCCTGGCCAGCCAGTTCTATTTTGGTGAAAGCCTGAAAGACCTGGCCCCGCACCAGCTGGCACTGTTGATTGGTATGGTAAAAGGCCCCAGCTATTACAATCCTCGCCGACACCCGGAACGGGCCACGTCGCGCCGGAACCTGGTGCTGGATGAAATGGCCGAGGCCGGGCTGCTGGCCGAACCGGAGCTGGCGAAGCAGAAATCACGTCCGCTGGGTGTGAGCGCAAAGCCTTCGTTTACCGAGAACCGTTACCCTGCCTACATCGACCTGGTACACCGGCACCTGGCCCGGGATTACCAGCAGGAAGACCTGCAGAGCGAGGGGCTGCGTATTTTCACCACACTGGACCCTGCAGTGCAGCATGCTTCGGAAACAGCGGTCAGCAAAACCCTGCCGAAACTGGCCAATGCGGATGAACTGGAAGCCGCACTGGTGGTTACCGCAAAGGATACCGGTGAGGTACTGGCATTGGTGGGTGGCAAGGATCCGCAATTTGCCGGCTTTAACCGGGCGGTGGATGCCCACCGGCCGATGGGTTCTCTGATCAAGCCGTTTGTTTACCTGACCGCCCTGGAACAGCCGGATCGCTACACGCTGATCACGCCGGTGAAAGACCAGGCGTTCACCCTGGAATTCGATGACGGCCGGCTCTGGCAGCCGAAAAACTTTGATAAGGAAGAGCGCGGCGAAGTGCCTTTGCACCTGGCCCTGTCCAAATCCTATAACCTGCCTGCGGTGCGGGTGGGGCTGGATATCGGCATTCCGAATGTTCAGCAAACACTCCGGGATTTCGGGGTGACCACGCCGATATCCGATTACCCGTCGATGTTGCTGGGTTCTGTGTCCCTGGCTCCGGTGGATGTGGCCCAGCTGTATCAGGGCCTGGCCACCGGCGGTTTCAACACCCCCTTGCGCACCATCCGGGAAGTGACCGATGCCGATAACGAGCCGTTGTCCCGCTACAACCTGAAAGTAGACCAGGTGGCAGACCCGGCCGCCGTGCACCTGGTGCAGTACGCCATGCAGGAAACCATGCAGGAAGGCACCGGCCGCTCTGCCTACTATACCTTGCCTGACCAGCTCACCCTGGCCGGTAAGACCGGCACCACCGATGATGGCCGGGATGCCTGGTTTGCCGGCTTCAGCGGCGACTTGCTGGCGGTGGCCTGGGTGGGCCGTGACGACAACGGGCCAACGGTTCTGACCGGCGCCTCTGGCGCGCTGCCGGTGTGGTCATCGATGATGTCGCAGATTCCCCAGCACGGGTTTTCACCGGTAATGCCGGACGGCGTGCAGTATCATTGGGTAGATGCCGAGGCCCAGGCCCTGACCGGTGAGGGCTGTGCCAATGCGCGGCTGGTGCCATTTATCACCGGCAGCGAGCCGGTAATGAGCACAGATTGCAACGGCAATATCGGCCGGCAAATTCGCAGTTGGTTTGAAGGATTGTTCCAATGATAAAAGTAACCAGTATCCGTTTCGCACCGCTTGCCCTGGCGCTGGCCCTGGCGGGCTGTGCCAGCGGCCCCGGTGGTGGCTCCATTTATGTGCCGATGGGCGGCGGCGAACCCTCCCGGGCACCCGAGCCGCCGAGAACTGCGGAGCCTGAGCAGAATTCTGAACAGGAGCCGGAGCCTCGCGTCTGGCGCAAAAGCGAAGAGCCCGCCGTGAGTGAGCTGGAACAGCCATCCCGTGCACCCAGTTACCGGGAATCCGGTGATGCCCTGCCTGCAGCAGCGGTCACCCTGATTCGGGACGCCGACCAGCGTTTGCAGCAAGGGGATTCTGCCGGAGCAATCTCCAGTCTGGAGCGGGCACAGCGAATCGCGCCCCGTTCGGCAGAGGTCTATTTCAAGCTGGCAGAAGCCTATGTGGCCGGTGACAACCTGGGAGCGGCGGAGCAGTTCACTCTGAAGGGGCTGTCGCTGGCGGGCAACAACTCAAGCCTGCAGCGTTCAGGCTGGCTGTTGCTGGCGGATATCCGTCGGGCGAGGGGAAATGTTGCGGGGGCCAGCCAGGCGGAGGATCGGGCCCGGGCGTTGTAAGGCTGAACGGGGCTGCTAATTGGCAGCCCCGTAATGGTTTAGAAGTTTACAGTGGTTGTTTCTCCAGCCGTTACGGTAGCGTTCTGGCCGTTGGTGAAGTTCAGTTCATCGTCTGATGGGTTGCCTTCCGTATCCTCGATCAGGTCGCTGTCGCAGGTGTAGCTGACCGTGTAGTCACCTTCCGGAATGAAGCTTGCCTGGTAGCTGTACTCCTCTCCGTATTCGACTGGCACCACGACCAATGGCTCGTTGGCACTGCCAATGTCATCAGGGGTCTGGTCCGCTCCGGCATGCACATAAATATTGCCCAAGAAACCATCTGTTGTGGCCACGCCCCCGCAAGCCTCAGTGATCAGTTCCGCACTGACTGCGCCGGTAATCGTACCAACCTGGGCGTTATCAACCAGGCGAAGTACCGGCTTCAGCTTGTAACTGTTCGGGTCGTTCTGGGGGTTAACGATCGACTTCCTGACGTCAAAATCAATGGTGATTGCTACTTCGCCGCCAGCAGGCACCGTGAATCCGCTGGTTTGAATGCCTCGGGCTGAGGGAGTGGTAAGCGGGTATTCCCCGCCGTCAATCACGATGTTGTTGTTTTCGCCGATTTCCAGTCTTACCCACTCGTACTCGCCGGCATCCAGCTCTTCCCGATCCAGAAGGGCCTTTACTTGGCCGTTCTGGTAATCAAGCAGGTTTACCGGCTCGGGAATCTCCAGCTCGTATCTCACCGGAGAACCATCCTGGTGCTTGAGTACAAGCGCTGTGACTTCGATGTTTACGGCCTCGGCATGGTCTACAGGCGCATCCGTCAGCCCCACAGAGACCGTGCCGGTCTGTCCGCTGCTGCCTCCGCCACTGCCACCGCAGGCAGCCAGGGCGCCGGCGAGGGCGGAAACTGCGAATACCTTGGTTGAATTCTTCATAAATCCTCCGGTTTGTATTCTTTCCGTTGTAAGTCCGGCGTTGTGGTCGCCAGTACTGATCTCACGAAGCCGTTGCGGGTGGGGTTCCGTCACTTTGATTAACATTTGCACATGTTTTGGCCATAATGCGTGGCAAGTGCATGGCGGGCGCAGCTGTTATAGACTGCGCGCTTCCCGAAACCGCAACCAGGCAGTCGTTTTTTGGCAATCCTTCCGTTTCGTCCCTCAGCCCAGAAGCGTTTTCAGCGTATGGTGCAGCCGCACCTGCAAGCTATGCACGGCTTCGCCTGGCGACTGACCGGCAACAGCCAGGATGCCGAAGACCTTGTGCAGGATGTGGTGGTCAAACTTTACCCCCGGCTTGATGAACTCGAATCCGTAGACCAGCTGCGCCCGTGGCTGAACCGGGTTCTGTACCGGCAGTTTATTGATGGCCTGCGCAAGAAAAGCCGCCAGGCGGATCAGCCGGTGAGTGACCTGATGGATGCCGACAGCCAGTCAGACTGGCTGGATTCACTGGAAGCGGACGACCATTCACCGGAACTGGCCCTGGGGCAGGCGCTGACCGCCGGTATCGAACAATTCCGCGAAGGCAATTACCCCCTGGCCCGGGAGCACTTTGAGCGCTCGCTGGGGCTGGGTGCCGACACGCCCGCACTCCGCTACAACCTGGGCGTGGTCTGCTACAAAACCGGCGACTATGCCGCGGCCCGCAATCATTTTTCGACGTTACTCAATGGCGACGGCCAGGCCCTGGCCCAATATAACCTCGGATTGGTGGCACTGGCTGAGGGCCGGCCCGGACAGGCCCGCGACTGGTTTGGCCAGGCGGCAGCCGATGACGCACCGGATACAGTGCGGCAGCTGGCGGAGCGCCAGCTTGTGGACCTTTCAGTTCAGGACAACGCTTCCCGGCAGCAGTCCATGTTGGCCCGACAGGGCTATCTCTCTGCGGGTCTGGGCTACGACAGCAACATGGCCGGGGTGCCCGAGGATTCTCCCAGTAATCGCGGCAGTGCCTTTGCCGAGCTGGTGGCGGCTGGCAGCCTTGGCTACCAGGCCACGGAGCGTTGGCGACTGGTTTGGGATGGTGTGCTCTATGGCCAGGACTATCACCACGACAGCGACTATGACACCTCGGTACTGCAGGCTCGGATAACCGCTTTGCAGGTGGTCGATGTCTGGGAACTGGGAATACGTGGGGGCGGCACCAGGGCCTGGCTTGGCGGCGATGAACTGGAAACCCGGGCCGGGCTGGCGTTACTGGCCCGCACCGATACTTGTGATGGGGCGGTGCTGTTGGACGGCTGCTCCTTTGAGCTGGCGGCAGAGCAGGTAAACGGCGGCCCCGGATACAGCGCCTACGATGGCCAGTGGTATCTGTTTGAAGCCCGGGCGGACCGGACCCTTGCAGGCTGGTTGCTTGAGGGTTTCTACCGCTGGGAGTCCAACAACCGGGACAATTTCAGCCAGGAAGGCTATGTGGTGAGTGTCTCGCCACGCCACCATGAAATCGGTATCGAGGCGATATACCCGTTACATCCGGATGTGCTGGTAGGCGCAGAGAGCGCGCTGCGGCACAGCCGCTATGATTCACCACACCAGTGGCTGGAACAGGATGTGTTGGTGGAGCGCAGGCGGAAGGACACCCGTCTGGAGTTGGGGCTGATGGCGGAATACTGGTTGAACCGGCAGTGGCTGGTGCGAAACCAGTGGCTGTATCGCAACCAGGACAGTGGAATTGACCGGTATGACTACGACCGGCATACGCTGACGGTCTCGCTGGAAGGGGTATTCTGAAAGCAACAGGTTGCCCCGGCCCGATGATGACCCGGGCCGGGACTGATTGCTTACCCGTTACAGGGTAGCCATCACCTTGCGCGCAGCGGCGATGGTGAACTCGATGTCTTCTTCAGACAGCGCGGCACACACAAAACCTGCCTCGAACGCAGACGGTGCCAGGTACACGCCTTCGGCCAGCATGCCTTGGAAGAACTTCTTGAAGCGCTCTACGTCACACTCCATGACCTGGTCAAAGCGGGTAACGGAGTCTTCTTTGGTGAAGAAGAAGCCGAACATGGCGCCGGCGGATTGCACGGTCAGCGGAATGCCTGCTTCGTCTGCTGCAGCTTTGAAGCCGTCCCGCACCTTATTGGTCTTCTCGATCAGTTTGTCGTGGAAGCCGGGCTCGGAAATGGCATTCAGGGTGGTCAGGCCGGCGGTCATGGCCAGCGGGTTACCACTCAGGGTGCCTGCCTGGTACACCGGGCCCAGCGGAGAGATGTGCTCCATGATTTCCCGCTTGCCGCCGAAGGCGCCGACTGGCAGGCCGCCACCGATCACTTTGCCCAGTGCGGTCAGGTCCGGGGTGATGCCGTAGTAACCCTGGGCTCCGCCGAGGGAAACTCGGAAACCGGTCATCACTTCGTCGAAAATCAGTACGGTGCCGTGCTCGTCACACACTTCCCGCAAACCTTCCAGGAAGCCCGGAACCGGCGGAATGCAGTTCATGTTGCCGGCCACCGGCTCCACGATGATCGCAGCAACCTGGTCGCCGATCTCTTTGAACGTTTCCCTTACGCTGTCGATGTCGTTGTAGGTAAGGGTAATGGTGTGCTCGGCCAGGCTGGCCGGGATGCCCGGGGAGTTGGGCACGCCCAGGGTCAGGGCGCCGGAACCGGCTTTCACCAGCAGCGAGTCCACGTGCCCGTGGTAGCAGCCTTCAAACTTCACAATTTTGTCGCGGCCGGTGTAGCCACGGGCCAGGCGGATGGCGCTCATGGTGGCCTCGGTACCGGAGTTGACCATGCGCACCAGCTCAATGGACGGCACCAGTTCGCACACCTTCTTGGCCATCTCGGTTTCGATGGCGGTAGGCGCGCCGTAGCCAACGCCAAGGTCGACCTGGGCGTGCAGTGCCGCTTTGATGCGCGGGTCAGAATGACCCAGGATCATCGGGCCCCAGGAGCCGATGTAATCGATGTAGCGCTTGCCGTCTTCATCGTAAAGGTAGGCGCCTTCGGCATGGTTGAAAAACACCGGGGTGCCGCCCACGCCACGGAATGCCCGCACCGGAGAGTTAACGCCGCCGGGAATGTATTTCTGGGCCTGTTCAAACAGATCTTCAGAATGAGTCACAGTGAGCTCCTGTCAGTCGGAATGTGTGTAAAGCGGATGGTGCCGGGCAAACAGCTGGCAGAATTGCTTTGCCCGGGTTTCAATCTCGGTTGGAGTGCCGCCGAACAGACTGCCGACCACGGCCAGCAGGTCTGCGCCGGCCAGAATCAGCGGCTCGGCGTTATCGGCGGTTATGCCCCCAATGGCGGTAATCGGCAAGGCCAGTGTTTTCGCTTCGGTCAACACGGTTGCTTCGGCCGCCGGCGCGCCGGGCTTGGTGCCCGAGTTGTAGAAGCGGCCAAAGGCCAGGTAATCGGCGCCGGCGGATTTTGCTGCCCGGGCCAGTTCAAGGCGATGATGGCAGGTGATGCCGATAATCGCCTCCGGGCCCAGCAGGCGCCGGGCTTCGTCCGGAGCACCGTCGTCCTGGCCCATGTGAACGCCTGCCGCGCCAACCCGGTGTGCCAGCTGCGGGTCGTCGTTGATCAACAGGGGTACGCCGGCGTTGCGGCACAGGCTGTTGAGGTCTGCAGCCTGGCGCAGCCGTTCTGCGGACGACGATCCCTTGTCCCGGTATTGCACCAGCACGGCACCACCGCGCAGCGCGGCTTCAACGGAATCCAGCAGGGTTTCCGGGGGCGTCAGCCGGTTGTCGGTGATGGCATACAGCCCCGGTTGCAGCTTCTGGCTCAGCGTTCCCACAGGATGCCCCGATCCGGAATTCGCTGGCCCTGGCCCACGCTGAGGGCGTGCAGCAGGGTGCGGTGTACATAGTTCTGGGCCTGGGAGATGGACGCCCGGGCTGATAACCCACTGGCCATCCCGGTGGCAATGGCGGCAGCCAGGGTGCAACCCGTACCGTGGTATTCGTTACTGCCAACCCGCTCGACTTCCCAGTGCATGGGTTCCGGGGAGTGGTTGTACAGGGTGTTGGTAATGTGAATGCCGGTGCCGTGGCCGCCGGTTGCCAGTACGGAACGGCAGCCAGCTTGCAGCAGGTTCAAGGCGGCCTGGTCGGCATCATCGCTGCCGCCGAGTTGTGTCAGCTCCTCGCCGTTCGGGGTGATCATTTCCGCGCGAGGGAACAGTTTGTCCTTCATGGCCTGGACCAGCTCGTCATCGGCCAGGTCGCCACCACCGGCGGCCTTGATGACCGGATCGACAATCAGGGGCAGTTCGTCATCCTGGCTGTCCAGGAAGTCCTTCAGTACAGCGACAATGGCGGCGTTGCCCAAGGCTCCGGTTTTTACCGCGTGGATGGTGATGTCTTTGTCCAGGCACTGCAATTGCTGGCGGATCAGCTGGGCGTCAACGGCTTCGGCGCCATACACGTTGTGGGTATCTTGTACCGTCAGGCAGGTAACAACCGGTAACGGGTGGCCGCCCAGTGAGGTAATGGCCTGGATGTCAGCCTGGATGCCGGCACCGCCGGAAGGATCCAGGCCAGACAGTACAAGAACGTGGGGGCGGGTGTAATTGTTAATGCTGTGCCTCCTCAGAAAGGTTTAACAACGGCCAGGATCACCACGGCCAGCAGGATAAATACCGGGATTTCGTTGAACCAGCGGTAGAACACATGGCTGCGGTGGTTTTTGTCATCACGGAACACCTTCACCAGGTGGCCGCAATAGAAGTGGTAGACAATCAGCAGGGTCACCAGTAACAGCTTTACGTGTAACCAGCCCTGGCTGAAATAACCGGATACGTTATAGCTGAGCAGCCATACACCGAAGATCACCGTGGCAATCATCGAGGGTGTGGTAATGCCGCGGTACAACTTGCGCTCCATGATCTTGAAGCGTTCCTGCCCGGGCTTGTCTTCGCAAGCTGCGTGATACACAAACAGCCTGGGCAAGTAGAAGATGCCGGCAAACCAGCACACCAGGGAAATTATGTGGAAGGCTTTAACCCACAGCATCTGTCAGCTCCGTCGGTATTGGTAATAACTTTCGATATCGGATTGAAGTACCACACCATAAACCCGCTGGATCATCGGAGCCACATGGCGTTGTACGTATAGCGCTTCGGCCTGGGAGTTGTCGAACTCGTTCAGGGCTTCTTCCAGGGTGGCCTGGTATTGTACCGGGGCAACGTCCCGCCGGTTAGCCGGAATCTCCATCAGGTCAACCGTCTCCGGCGCCTCTATACCTTCTTCGGCCACCTGCTTGGCGGTGTCTTCAAGGTAGCGGGCCAGGTCTACCGCCGGCAGCAGTGCGGTGGGGCCGTTGCTGCCGTCGATCAACAGCCACTTGGGTTCGGACTTGAGCGCCTTCCTGGCTTCCTCAACCGTCAGTTCCCGTTCTGTGCGCAGAATGCTCCTGTCCATGATGGCGCCCACGGAAACCCGGCGCAGGGCCTGGATCACCGGGGAGTTCTGGTAGCTGAGCCCCTGGCTTTTCAGGATCGTCAGGAACAGCGATTTCTTGCCGAAGGCTTCACTGGTTACCAGGCTGGCGGTGGTAATGATCAGCATGCCCGGCAGTATGATATTCGGGTTACGGGTAAGTTCCATGAGCGCCATCAAGGCCGCCAGCGGAGCCTGCAGCACGGCTCCCATCATGGCGCCCATTCCCAGCATGGCGTAGAAACCCACAGATGATGCCTGCTCCGGAAAAATCTGGGCCCCGATCAGCCCCATGGCACCGCCGAGGGTGGCGCCCATAAACACCGTGGGGCCGATCACCCCGCTGGGCATGCCCAGGCCGATGGAAATGCCGGTAATGATCAGCTTGGCGGCACCCACTCCGAGCAGCAGCCAGAACGCCAGTTCGCCGTGAATGGTCTGGCTGACCGTGTCGTAGCCGATGCCCATGGTTTCCGGGATGAACACAGCAAAAGGCACCATCAGCAGGCCGGCCATGGCAATGCGCAACAGCACCGGCCGGTGATGGAAGCGCCCCATGCTGTCCACCAGCTGGATAAACGCCGCTGCAGCAATGCCGATAATCACCGCAATGGCGATAATCCAGGGAATTTCCAGCATCGAGTTCATGGTCAGCGCGGGCACGCTGAACGCCGGTTCGGAACCGTACACCACCTGGGTGACAATGGCGGCGCTCACAGCGGCCAGGATGATGGGGGTAAATCCGGCAATGGTGTATTCCATCATCACCACTTCCATGGCGAAGATAACGCCGGAAATGGGCGTGTTGAACGAGGCGGAAATGGCCGCTGCACAGCCACAGGCCACCAGGGTACGAATGCTGTTGTTGGGCAGGCGCATCCACTGGCCGAGCAGGCTGGAAAACGCAGCCCCCAGGTGCACCGCCGGGCCTTCCCGGCCGGCGGACTGGCCACTGACCACGGTCGCCACACCGGCGACAAACTGCACCACGGCACTGCGGAATGAAATGTAGCCCTGGTGGTAATTCAGGCGCTCCATGATGTGCACAATCCCGACCTTGCGATCGTGGATGGCGAGCCGGTGCAGCAGCAGCCCCAGCCCCAGCGCGCCGGCCAGGGGCAGAAGGCCCCGGGTAAGGATATCCAGTTGCTCGAAGTTCTCGGAACCGGTCCCCGGCAGGAAGTGCTCCAGCGGCCATTCGATGGCGAGGCGGAACAGCAGGATGACCACACCGGTGACAATGCCGGATAACAGGCCCAGAACTGCCAGTTGGGGCAGGGCATCCACACCGGACAGTCTCCGCCGGAAAACGGGGATCAGGTGTTCGGTAATCTGTTGCCTGATACTACGCATTGGCGCGGGATTCCGGTTGCTGACACGGCTTGGTCAATGGGTTTGGGCGAACATTGTAGCTCCGGGTCTGAAGGCTGCAATAAGTCCTTGGATTATCATGGTAGACTACAGGCAAATTCTGGCCAGAACACCTTGGAGATTAGTGTGATAAAGACAGGCATTGTGGGTGGTACCGGATACACAGGTGTGGAACTGCTGAGAATCCTCGCAGTTCATCCGGAAGCGGAAGTTACCTGCATCACTTCCCGTTCAGAAGCCGGCATGCCGGTGGCTGATATGTACCCCAACCTGCGTGGTCACTATGACCTGGCTTTCTCCGAGCCGGACCCCGCGGTACTGGCTGAGTGCGACCTGGTTTTCTTCGCCACGCCCCACGGTGTAGCCATGCGCGCAGTGCCAGAGCTGATGAAAGCCGGCGTGCGTGTGGTGGATCTTTCGGCGGATTTCCGCCTGAAAGACCTGGATGTCTGGGCCGACTGGTACGGCATGCCCCATGAAAGCCCGGAGTGGGCCGAGAAAGCCGTTTACGGCCTGCCGGAAGTGGTTCGTGATGAAATCCGCCAGGCGCAGCTGGTGGCCAATCCCGGTTGTTATCCGACAGCCGTGCAGCTTGGCTTCCTGCCCTTGCTGGAGTCCGGGCTGGTGGATCCGTCCCGGTTGATTGCCGATGCCAAGTCCGGTGCCAGCGGTGCCGGCCGGCAGGGCAAGATCGGCATGTTGCATGGCGAAGTCGGGGAAAGCTTCAAGGCCTATGGTGCTTCCGGGCACCGTCACCTGCCGGAGATCCGCCAGGGCCTGAGCCAAGCCGCAGGAACCGGCGTGGGTGTTACCTTTGTACCCCACCTGGTGCCGATGATTCGCGGTATTGAAGCAACACTGTACGCCGAGTTGTCTGATGCCGCCGATTTCGACCGCCTGCAGGCGCTGTATGAAGAGCGGTACCGCAACGAGCCGTTCGTGGATGTCATGCCCTTCGGCAGCCACCCGGAAACCCGCAGTGTGCGCGGCGCCAATAGCTGCCGTATGGCCCTTCACCGCCAGGAACAGAGCAACATCGTGATCGTAACCTCGGTGATCGACAACCTGGTTAAAGGCGCTGCCGGGCAAGCGATCCAGAACATGAATATCATGTTCGGCCTGGATGAAACCCTGGGGCTGAAAGCACCTGCTCTGCTGCCCTGAGGCTGAGTTGTGAGCGATACACGCAAACCTTCCGAAGAATATGTTGTTATCCGCCACCGGCCGGGCCACCGCCTGCGCCGGACGGTGATTCTGCTCACCTTCACCGTGGTTGCTGCCGTGGCAGGCTACGTGGCCGGGTTGGCACAGGGCGGCTTTCGGCTGTCTTCGGTCGAGGCATCCAGCGAGCAACTGGAGGAAGAAGTAGAGACGTTGCGGGGCCAATATCGTGAGGCCCGGCAGAACATGGTCAACCTGGAGCGGGGGCGGGCGATTGACGAACACGCGCTCCGGGAAGCCCGGAACACCATGGTCAACCTGGAAACCCGGATTTCCGAGCTGGAAGCGGACCTGACCTTCTACCGCAACATCATGGCACCCTCAGAAACGGCCGAGGGCCTGCAGGTAGACCGCTTTACCCTGCTGCCCGGGCGGGACAACCGGGCCTTCGATTTCAAGCTGGTGCTGACCCAGGTGGGAGATAACAAAAGCTACATTTCCGGGGTTGTGGCGGTGAATGTTATCGGTAACCTTGACGGCGAAAAAGAAGTGATCGCGCTGCGGGATCTGTCCGATGAGATCGAAGACCTCGGCGTGGCATTCCGGTTCCGGTATTTTCAGGATGTGGAAGGTAGCCTGATGCTTCCTGAAAACTTTGAACCCCTTGAAATCCAGGTAGTGGCTCAGGCTGAAGGGCGCAAGGCGTCACAGGCTGAACGCACCTTCGGCTGGCAACAGATAGCGGAGTACTGAATAGATGATGGGCAAGAAAAAACAGAAACCGCGCCGCGCGACCGGGCAGTTCGATACCCTGATCTCGTCCCGGACCACCATCGAAGGTGATGTGCACTTTTCCGGTGGCCTGCATGTGGACGGCAAGATTCGCGGCCGGGTCATTGCCGAGGAAGGCAGTGACGCGGTAGTCCGAGTGTCGGAAGTTGGCGAGATCACCGGCGATGTGATTGCCCCGCACATCATCATCAATGGCCAGGTGAAGGGTGACGTGCGTTCCTCCGCCCACCTTGAGCTGGCGGAAAAAGCGTCGATCACCGGTAATGTCTATTACAAACTGGTCGAAATGGCCATGGGGGCTTCGGTAAACGGCAACCTGGTTCGGGAAACCGAAAACAGTGGCCTGCTGACTCATGACGGCGCAAAGGCCGAAGCCGATGAGGGTAAATCCGAATAGTTGATTGTTTTAGTCAGGAATACCATAATCGTGAGTCAGTCATACGTTGCCGGAGGCAGATCTTGAGTGTAGTCCAACAAATGGCCACCCCGTTGTTCTTCAGTGACAACGCCGTTGCCAAAGTGCGTGAGCTGATCGAGGAAGAAGAGAATCCTGGTCTCAAGCTGCGCGTATTTGTTACGGGCGGTGGTTGCTCCGGATTCCAGTATGGTTTCTCTTTTGATGAGAACCAGGAAGACGACGATACGGTGATCGAGCGGGATGGCGTGAAACTGCTGGTGGACTCCATGAGCTACCAGTACCTGGTTGGTGCAACCATCGATTACCAGGAAGGACTGCAGGGCTCACAGTTCGTGGTACAAAACCCGAACGCCAGTTCCACCTGCGGTTGTGGTAGTTCCTTCTCGATCTGAGCATTCAGGCCGGGTAAATCGCGCCCAGAATTCTTTCCCCTGAAGCGCCTGTTACCTCAGGCAGATTTCCCGGCAGGCCGGCTATGGTTTGCCGGGCCAGCCAGGCAAACGCTACCGGTTCCACCCATTGCGGATCCAGCCCCAGTTCTGAAGTTGTGGCCAGGTGTACCGACCCCAAACCCAGTCTCAACTCATTCATCAATACCGGATTGAAGGTGCCGCCGCCGCAGGCGAAGACTGCCATATCTGCATTCTCCTGGGGCAGTTGCTGGAGGATGGTGGTTATGGTCAGTTGTAGCAGGGTTCTTTGCACGTCTTCCGGTGGCAAATCCGGAAAACGCTGAAGGTGGGTGTGAATCCAGTCGAGATTGAAGCGCTCCTTGCCGGTGCTCTTGGGCGGAGCCTTGCTGAAATAGGCATCTGATAACAGGCTGGCCAGAAGGTCCGGGTTAGTGGCGCCTTCATGGGCCCAGTGGCCGTTCTCATCATAGTGTCGGCCGGTCTGGTCCAGGCACCAGGCATCGAGCAGTGCGTTCGCCGGCCCGGTATCAAAACCGATCACCGGTTTGCGTTGCCCGGCAGGAAGCCAGGTGATGTTCGCAATGCCCCCAAGATTCAAAATGCAGCGATCCTGCTGCGCCGAACCGAACAGCCAGCGATGAAAGGCCGGAACCAGGGGGGCACCCTGGCCATGGGCAGCCATGTCCCGCGAACGGAAATCGGCAACGGTGGTTACGCCGGTGGCCTCGGCAATCCAGGCGGCATTGCCAATCTGCATGGAGAAAGGCGCGGCGCCGGACGGTTGATGGCGGATAGTCTGCCCGTGGCTGCCGATGGCGCGGATCTCTTGCGGGTTGACTCCGGACTGGACGATAAGGTCGCTGGCGGCCTTGGCAAAGTGCTGGCCGGTGAGGGTGTCCAGTTCGCCGATTTCATCCGGGTCGGCCTGATTGCGCACCACCTGCAGCAGGCGGTGGCGAAGTTGTTCAGGGTAAGGCAGGGAGAGCGTGCTGAGGATGTTCACGCCGGGCTCGCCGAAGGACACCAGCACAGCATCGACCGAGTCCATGCTGGTGCCTGACATCAGGCCGAGCCAGAGTGTCATGATCAGTTATCCGAAGCGAATGCCAGCTGGCGGCCACTTTCGCGGAACACATTGAACTGCGCCAGGCGCTGTTCGGTAAACTGCTTGAAGCGGGCCATTTCGGTGCTGGGCACCGGCTGGGCGTCTGGCAGTTTTACGGTCCGGGAGTTCTTGGCTACGCCATTGATCCGGAACTCGTAGTGCAGGTGCGGGCCGGTAACCATGCCGGATGAGCCAACGTGGCCGATGGTCTGACCCTGTTTTACCCGGGTTCCGTTCTTGATACCTTTACCCAGCTTGCTCATGTGGGCGTACAGGGTGGAAATGTTGTCACCATGCTGGAGAACAACGGTGCGGCCATAGCCGCCTTTCCAACCGGCAAACTGAACACGACCGTTACCGGCGGCTTTGATCGGTGTACCCGGAGGCGCTGCGTAGTCTGTGCCTTCATGGGGGCGAACCACGTCCAGAACCGGGTGCCGGCGCTGCAGGTTAAAGGGCGACGATAACCGGGCATTGATCGGTACCCGCAGGAACGCCTTGCGCATGCTCTGGCCTTCCGGCGTGTAATAGTCGCTGTCACCGTTGGTGTCGGTGTACAGCAGGGCAACGTTTTCTTTGCCCCGGTTGATAAAGCGGGCAGACAGAATGCGGCCGGTATTGAACTTTTCACCGTCTACATACAGCTCTTCGTAGACCACTTCAAAGCTGTCGCCTTTGCGAACATCGTAAACAAAATCGATATCCCAGCCGAAAATACCGGCCAGTTCCATGGTCAGGCGGTCATCAAGGCCGGCATCGCGGGCTGCCAGGTAAAGGGAGCCATCGATAACGCCGGATGCAAACGCCGGGCGAGCTTCCGGTTCGCGGATGTCGGTTTCGCCAACAAAGCCGGAATCGGTTTTTTCAATCTTCAGGGTTTCCAGCAGGCTGCGTTGCAATTCGATAGCGGCCAGGCTGCCTTCGTCATCGATGCCGAAGCGGATATGCTCACCGGCGTACAGGCGCTGAAGCTTGTCGGCTTCGCCGTCACCGTGAATGACGGAAAGCATCACGCCATCGTTAAAGCCGGCCTTTTTGAACAGGGACGACAGCGTCTCGCCGGATTTGATATCAAACTCTTTCCAGTTCAGCGTCGGCTCGGCACCAACAACCGCGGGCACTTCGCTGGTGGCCGGCAGTTCGGCTGTCTCGGCTGCGGTTTCTGCGGCAGCTTCGGCAGACTCCGGTTGTTTGACGGCTTGTTTGATGGGAACCGGGTTACCCAGTGCGGCACCCTGTTCAAGGTCGATGGTGTAAGACATGCGCCGGGCTTCAACATCGGCGCTGGGGCTCATGAGCGCAGCGGTGGTAACAACCACGGTGGCGGCTGCAGCCAGAGTAATATGTGTCTTGGGAAATTTTTTCAGCACGTGGCTCACCCGTTTTAATCGGTATTCCAGTAATTTGTGCCGGCTAATTAAAGCGCCAGTTCAAGTATAGACCATCAGATTACCGCATATGACATAAACAGGACAGTGCGCAACATTACAGTTCGCGCCTTTGGTTGGTCGTACAACCTGCTATGCCGCTGATATAATGCCGGCCTTATTATATACAGTCTGATCGATTTGTGATCAAAGGCTACTTTACCAAGGGAGCCGGTAACGCGCAGATTTCTTTTGTAGATCTCTGTAACCGGCAGGCCCTGTTGCACCTAAAAACTGGGGACAAAAGGTTCATGGCATCACTAGACGAAGCGTTGGCTATCATCAAGCGCGGTATTGACGAGCTGATTCCCGAAGAGGAACTGGTTGAAAAATTAAAGGAAGGGCGCCCTCTACGGGTAAAGGCCGGCTTTGATCCCACTGCGCCGGACCTCCATTTTGGCCACACCGTGCTTATCAACAAGCTTCGTCAGTTCCAGGACCTCGGCCATGAGGTGATTTTCCTGATCGGCGACTTCACCGGCATGATCGGTGACCCGACCGGGAAAAGTGCTACCCGCCCGCCGCTCACCGAAGATCAGGTGCGCCAGAATGCGATCACTTATAAAGAGCAGGTGTTCAAGATCCTGGATCCCGCCAGGACCCGGGTTGTGTTCAACTCCGAGTGGATGAGCAAGATGTCTGCGGCTGACATGATCCGGCTGGCGGGGCAGTACACCGTCGCCAGGATGCTGGAGCGGGACGATTTCACCAAGCGCTACCGTTCCGAGCAGCCGATTGCAATCCACGAGTTCCTGTATCCGCTGATCCAGGGCTATGACTCGGTCGAGTTGAAGGCTGATATCGAGCTCGGCGGTACCGACCAGAAGTTCAACCTCCTTATGGGTCGGATTCTTCAGAAGCACTATGGCCAGAAACCGCAGGCGATTCTCACAGTACCTATTCTGGAAGGGCTTGATGGCGTCCAGAAGATGTCCAAGTCTCTGGGCAACTATATAGGTGTGAGTGATTCCCCGGGTGAGATGTACACCAAGCTGTTGTCCATGCCGGATGAATTGCTGTGGCGTTATTTCGAATTGCTCAGCTTCCGCCCGATGGCGGAAATTGAAGAATATCGTTCTGCTGTAGCGGCAGGGGCCAATCCCCAGGACTATAAGAAGGTGTTGGCCGAAGAGTTGATCACTCGCTTCCACGATGAGGAAGCTGCAAAAACTGCGCATAAATCGGCGGGCAACCGGGTGGCCCTGGGTGAGATTCCGGAAAATGTTCCGGTAGTCGAAGTTTCGCTGGAAGGGCAGGAAGGTCTGCCAATGCCGGCGGTGCTGCGTTTGGCAGGGTTGGTCAAGAACGGCGCGGCCGCCCGGGATGTGTTGGGTCGCGGTGCTGTTTATATCGATGGTGCCCGGTTTGAAGGCGAGCGGATGTTTGCCGAAGGTGATGACTGCGTTATCCAGGCGGGCAAGAAGAAGATCGCGCGGGTGGTAATTGTTGCCTGAATAAGGAGGGTGAACGGCCAGTCTGAATTTTTTTCAAATTGGCCGTTGACTCCTGCGGCCAGGTCTGTAGAATGCGCATCTCGCTTGAGGGGTAGCGCCGGAAACGGAGCAAAACCTCAGCGATAACCGATTGAAAGTATTCGAAAAATTGCTTCAGAAATTATTCGAAATCAACGGTTGACAAGGCGGCGGAACGATGTAGAATACGCGGCCTTGATTGAGCAGCAGCTCAAACGCTCTTTAACAAGTTAACCAAGTAATTCGTGTGGGCGCTGGCCGAGGTATTTCGGATACGAAATATCAGGACAGTGACTCGTCGAAAATTGAGTTTTGTCTTGAGCAAGAATTAAGAACTTACGGGTTCTT
>NZ_JADARC010000074.1:0-417 GCF_016464245.1 Marinobacter sp. bablab_jr003 | reverse complement strand
GTAATCACAGCCCTGAATGAGGAGGCCGTTGTCAGCGCCGCTCTGGGTAATAAGGGAGGTATGAATCTGGTGGTGTCCTACGAAGCGTTTGCCATGAAAATGATTGGCGCTCTTCGGCAGGAAATTATTTTTGCGCGACACCAGAAAAGTCTCGGTCGGCCCGCCCGATGGTTATCCGTGCCGGTCATTGCGACGTCGCACCTCTGGGAAAACGGCAAGAACGAGCAGTCTCATCAGGACCCGGCCTTCGGCGAAGTCCTGATGGGAGAAATGAGTGACACTGCCCGCGTTGTCTATCCTCCCGACTGCAATAGTGCTGTGGCGTGCCTTAACGAGTGTTTTCGAACCCAGGGGCAGTTCTGGGCCATGACGGTTCCCAAGGCAAAACTGCCTGCCGTTTTTGACGGCCGTCAGGCT
>NZ_JADARC010000001.1:0-1722 GCF_016464245.1 Marinobacter sp. bablab_jr003 | reverse complement strand
TCCGGAAATGGTGATTCCGGATAATCTGCGCAGCGGTGTCAGCAAAGCCTGTCGGTACGATCCGGACTTGAACCCCAGCTACCAGCAACTGGCGGCGCACTACCAGGTCGCGGTGCTGCCCGCACGGCCCTACAAACCCAAGGATAAATCCAAAGCGGAAGTGGGTGTACAGATCGTTGAGCGCTGGATCCTGGCCCGGTTGCGCCACTACACCTTCTTCACCCTGGCCGACCTGAATCAGTGCATCCGGTCCCTGCTGGAAGACCTGAACAGCCGACCGTTCCGGCGGCTGCCAGGCAACCGGCAGGAGGCCTTCAAGATGCTCGATCAGCCGGCCCTGAGGGCATTACCCAAACACCCCTATGAGTACATCGAGATCCGGCGTTGCCGGGTCAACATCGACTACCACATCGAGTTCCAGCAGCACCACTACTCAGTGCCACACCAGTATGTGGGAGAGCAGGTAGACATCCACGCCAGTGAGCGACTGGTACAGATCTACTTCCGGCAGCGCCAGATCGCCAGCCACCCACGCAGTCATCAGTACGGCATCACCACCGAGTCAGGGCACATGCCCACACGCCACCAAAAACAACAACAGTGGACGCCGGGTCGTCTCAAGAACTGGGCCAGAGACATCGGGCCCGACACCCTGACCTGGATCAGTGATCGGCTGGAGGAGCGGGAGCATCCGGAACAGGCCTACCGGGTCTGTCTCGGGCTGCTCAACCTGAGCAAGGAGTACCCCAGCGAGCGCCTGAACACGGCAAGTCGCATTGCCAACCGCGAAGGCCTGGACCGACTGAAACACGTCAAGGCCATCCTCCGGAGCAACCGCGACAAGCTGCCGGAACAACTGCCCCTGAACACCGAACTGCCTCAGCATCACGAGAACATCCGTGGCCCGAAGAGCTTCCACTAGGACACCACTATGAGCACCCTACAGACCCTGACACGACTGAGAGACCTGAAGCTCGGCGGCATGGCTGCCGCCCTGGAGCATCAACAAAACCAGCCAGGCACCTATGACGAGCTGTCGTTCACCGAACGCCTGGAGTTGTTACTCGACCGGGAGTTCCAGAGCCGGGAGCACCGGAAACAGGACCGCCTGGTTCGCCAGGCCCGTTTAAAGCTCCGGGCCTCAGTCCAGGATATTGACTACCAGCACTCGCGCAACCTCAAGAAAGCACAGGTCGCCCAGTTGGCCCAGACAGACTGGCTGGAACGGGGACAGAACCTGCTGATTACCGGCCCCTGCGGCAGCGGCAAGACTTACCTCGGCTGTGCAGTGGGGCACCAGGCCTGTCTGAACGGCTTCAGCGCCCGGTACTACCGAATCTCCCGATTACTACTGGAACTGACTCAGGCCAAGGCCGACGGCACCTACCAGAAAACCCTCAGCCAGTTGGCCAAAGTAAAGCTTCTGATACTGGACGACTGGGGCCTGGAAGCCCTGAAACCGGCACACCGGAACGACCTGATGGAGATCATGGATGACCGGCACGGCACGCACTCGACCATGATCATCAGCCAACTGCCCACCGATCAATGGTACGCCGCCATCGGTGACAACACCCTGGCTGACGCCATCCTGGATCGGCTCATGCACAACGCCCATCGCTGGGCTCTGAAGGGAGAGTCGATGAGAAAACGACTTCAGGAAATTGACTGAACGTGAACACCCGGGGTACAAACCTCGGTGGGTGATGCGTTAAGAAAAAG